>JABSQA010000028.1:0-3511 GCA_013213825.1 Henriciella sp. | reverse complement strand
TTGAGATAAGCGGCAAATGCATTTTCACCGCGCGCGCGGCAATTGGGCTACCATCCCAAGCAATCATACATGTATCACTGTCTTTGGCGGTTTTCGGGGCGAGCACCAAAGGCAGATTGGCTTCCATGAGGACATGTTCGAACGCGGGGTTCAAAGCATGGTTGGACTCGGTGGCTTCCTTCGGCATCACAAACGCATCGGCGAGCGAGGCCCGAACGGCGCCATGCAAAGCCACCGAACCGACGCGCCGCTCGAAACTGGTTTTTAGCCATGATCCAGCCGCGTCTGTTTTAGCTTTGAAGTCCTGTTTGAGCTTCTCCGCGAGCGTATCTTGTGCCTCGGTCATGGACGCGATGGCTGCGCCGCCTAAGACGACGGTTTCGGCGCCCGCAATATAGACAGAAGCGATGGCCGGATCGGGCATGGCGCAGAGGCCGGTCAAGGTCGATCCAAACTTCTTGGTCAAATGTGTCGCGGTTTCAATGGCGGGGCCAATCGCATCGATATTCCCCCCCAACATAACGGTCACTGACATGGAAATGCCCTCCTAATTTCGATATGATTCAAATCTAGGAAGCTCGGTTTGTCGGAAGTATTAGGAACGTCCCTTAGTGGCGTGAACGCGCAATCACGGTCTATTCTGAAACCTTAGGCCCCGCTTTCAAAGGCGCATCCTCATCGATGAGAATGCGATGGGCTGCCCCGTCCAAATCATCATATTGGTTGGACAAGACCGACCATAAAAAGCCAACCAAGCCCAAAAGACCCAGGCCAATGGCGACGGGGATAAGATAGACAATAATGTTCATGGTGTCCCTCGATTAAGCCGTAATGCATTTAAAGTGACGATGAGCGAGGAGGCCGACATGGCGATGGCGGCGATCAGCGGGGTCACATGGCCGGTCACCGCGATCGGTACGGCAATGCAATTATACGCCGCCGCCAACCCAAAATTCTGGAGCATCACCCATTTCGTCCGCTTGGCGACGCCCAGCACGGTGCGAATAGCGCTTAAACCACCAGAATAGACCGCATCTGAAGCCGACTGGGACACGTCCATGGCGCCGCCAGGCGCCAATGAAGCGTGCGCGAGCGCCAAAGCTCCGGCATCATTCAGACCATCGCCGACCATAAGGACTTTTTTGCCCTCTTCCTGTAGCGCGGCCAGGCGGTCAGCTTTGCCCGTCGGTGTCACGCGACCGTGCCAAGTTTCAATCGATAATCGCTCGGCAACGCGGGCGACCGCTTCAGGCGTGTCGCCGGATAGAATCTCGATGGAGAAGCCTTGCTGCTTGAGCGGATCAATCGTGTCGCGCGCGTCAGACTGTAACTGGTCCTCAAACTTAAATGAAATGGGTGCGCCCTGCTCTCCGACCAGCCAAAGTGAAGCCATATGTGTATCCGGCGTTTCGGGTTGGCCGACCCATTCAGCAGAGCCTAAGCGAAACCGTTCCCCGTCAATCCATCCTTCGACACCTAGCCCCGCATGCTCTGTGATCTGTTCGGCGATCGGCCCGGCACCCGCGGCATCGACAATGGCGCGCGACAAGGGATGGCGGCTGGCACGGGCCAATTGCGCTGCTTGCGCGAGTTCCGATCCATGCTCTGAACTCAATCGGGGCGTCCCAAGCGTTAGGGTGCCGGTCTTGTCTAAGACCACGTGATCAATCTCCGCCAACCGTTCAAGCGCATCGCCTGAGCGCAGGAAGACGCCACGCTTGAATAAATGACCCGATGCAACGACTTGCGCGACTGGCGCCGCGAGCGCGAGGGCGCATGGACAGGTAATGATCAGAGTGGAGACAGCGACCAAAATGGCCTGGTGCACGCTTGCCCCAATCATCAACCAGGCGAGGAAAGCCAGCGCCGCAGTCGTATGCACAAATGGAACATAGAGCGTCACCGCTTTGTCTGCGATTTGCCGATAACGGGCCCGTTTCTGCTCGCCCGCTTCAAGCATGTCTGCGATTTGCGAGAGCAGAGAATCTGATGCGGCGCTAAGCGCTTCTCCCTGGATCGGATGATCAAGATTAAGACTGCCAGCATAGAGCGTTTCGCCGACGCCTACAGTGCGGGGCAAGCTCTCACCTGTGACCAGGCTTTCATCAATCCCGCTTTCTCCTTTGGTGATTTTTAGGTCGATCACGGCGCGTTCGCCGGCTGCGAGCATGATCATGTCCCCAGTCTCAATTTGCTCAGCGCGAACCGCTTCGACGCGACCGGATGTCGAAAGGCGATTGATTGAACGGTTCTGCAGGGCTGCCAAATCATGCGCCGCCGCATGGGCTTGCCGTCGCAGTCTCGCATCGAGAAAACGACCGATCAGCAAGAAGAAGAGCAACATGACGCTGGCATCAAAATAAGCATGCTGACCGCCCGTCATGGTTTCCCATATGCTGACCCCAAAGGCCAGGATGAGCGCCAGAGAGATTGGCACATCCATATTGGTTTGGCCGTGTTTCAGAACAGCATAAGCGGATTGAAAAAAATGACGGCCGCTAAAGATCAGCACGGGAAAGGCTATCAGACCTGAAATGCCGTGCAGAACATTGCGTGTCGCCTCTCCCATTTCGCCATGCCCACCCCAGACCGAGACAGACAGCAACATGATATTGGCCAGCGCGAATGCTGCGACCCCCATGGAGATAAGTAAGCCGCGCTCTTCCGATTTCGCGGCATTGGCCGAGGTGTCCTCAGAAAATGCTGACACGCCATAGCCTAATCCACTTACGCGACCGGCAATTTCTTCTGCGGTCGTTTCACCTGTCCAAGCGACGAAGAGTTTGCCATTGGACAGATTGAGCCGCGCTTGCTGCACGCCGGGTTGCGCGGAAACCGCCATTTCAATTTTCGACAAACACCCCCCGCACTTGGCGCCGCGGACTGAGAGCGTGAGCGTGTTCAACCCGTTCTTTTTGCGGACAAAGGGCGAAAAATCTGCTGTCACCGCACGCGAAGGCGGCGCGAGTCCGGAGGGGCAGCCTGTTTCTACGGGTGAGGTGAAGGCGGTCATGAGACAATCAGCGTCTTATCAAAATTGAAAATGATCTGGTCTGTTTCACCATCAATGACGCTGACCCGCAACAGCCACTGACCTGGCGCGAGCGCCCCAACTGAAGTTGCATACTCACCTTTGGTTCGGGTCCGAAAGACCATTGCGCGGTCATCCTCACGCGTCGCCATGCGACGCAACTCACCCACCATTGAGCGATGAGTCAGGGGCTGATCCTCGGCATCCCAGAGACGGACAATGATCTCGTCCCCTTGTACCCCAGCCTCGGCGCGCCAGCCCAAAGCGGCTTGATTGGCGCGGGCCGCCAGCGTGTCATTATAGTTCAGGCCCTGCACATAGGACTTCTTGATATCTTCGCCCGGGAAGCTGGTAATCGCGTGGTACAGGAACACACCATTGACGGAAAACATCACGCCAAAAAAGGCCAACATCATCAGCAAGACATGCCATCCTTTAAGCGGACCCTTGCCGTCATTTTCATCGATCATTTGAGTGTGA
>JABSQA010000276.1 GCA_013213825.1 Henriciella sp. | reverse complement strand
CAAGCATTTCGATCAATTTGTTGAAGCGCATTGTTGCATCGCCTTTCGGTATGAGAGCAGCTCCGTTTTTTTTTGACGATTGACCAAGCTTTGTCATCTTTCAGAGCAGATTCGATTTCAGATTTCGGCAGTCCCTGAGAGACGTCTTTCAAAAGAGAACGAATTTCGTCGGCGATTTGCTGATTTGTTTTCGGTTTGACTCCGCTCCGCACCTCAAGGTTCAGTTGAGTCCATAATTCTTCAAACTGCCCCCAACGCCCACCAACGCTTTCAACGACGCTTTTGAGAGTAGATTCGTTGTTTAGAACGTCGATATCGAACGCCATCTTCAATGGCACATCGAGTTCAGATAAAGCTCTGGCGATACGCGGCATTGCGTGCTTGCCGCCGGCTGGAACAAAATGAGTATCCGGCCATTTAGATTTTTCTCCTTGGTTCTCGAGGAAGTGGAAGACAGCACTGTATAATCTGCAATCTGAATCGTCCTCGCAATTGATCGCCTGTTCATGGAATATTGAATCCAACGCGGTTGAGTAACGAATTTGTGGATGCCTCCACAACTCGGTTACTTTTTCAGGAGCTAATTCAGTAGCGTGATGTTTAGACCCTTTCCGGCGCAACCTAATTACTCGAACGCGTTGGCTATCAGCCTCAAGAAAGCCTCGCAATATGTCAGAACTATGAGTCGCGATAAACAACTGCCCGGGAGAATTATCAGAGAGTGTCCTTCCGAGACGTCGCATTTGAGGGGGGTGCAGGAATGCCTCGGGCTCATCGATAAAGGTCATCTGCCTAGGAAAGACAATGGTCTGGAAGAGTATCCCCGCATAGCTTTTCATTCCATCGCCTTGGTTCGAAATTTCTGGGAACTTTCGAACCTTTTGAACGTAGGAATCAGAGATCCGGTCTTCACCATCCTCGACTGGTGGGGTCTCGCCAACATGGATGGGAATCTGAGGAGCGCCCCGGAAATCGAAAAATAAATCGAGATCGAACGCAGACCGAAACTCTCGACTCAATTGCGACATTAGCTGTTCATTATCATAGAGAAAGTGTTGCGGGTGCGCGGCAATGCCGCCAGGGCCCACGCCGTTTTGGGTTTGAACCACGCCGAGGCGAGACTGCGCATCTAGCTTTAGACAGAAGTATGGCGCGACATTACCCAACATTCGCTGATCGAATGCTTTAACGCGAGATTTGGTGGTTTCATGATTTTGGAATCTCACGCTATCACCGCGAGCGCTGCCATTCCGAACGAGAAACTCCCACAGGTCTTCCGAGGTTCCGTTTTTCGCTAGTTTCATACTTTTTACGACTAATTGGCTCCGAAATCGCTCATCGAGGTTTGTTTCATCTATGGACAAACTCTCTGCAATCTCCGTCAGCGTCTTCGACTTCCCCGAATTGTTTGGACCAACAAAAACGACGATATCGTTGGGCTCCAGTAAAACTTTTTCGCCTCCAGAGAACGAAATTTCTGCCAGCGTGGCCTTAGAGCCCAACCGAAAATTAAGGTGAGTGATTTCAGCGGCTTGTGATTCCCTGTGGTTGTCGAGACTACGGAGGACCG
>JABSQA010000275.1 GCA_013213825.1 Henriciella sp. | reverse complement strand
TCAGGTCTATTCTCACTCGTCAGATCATCATGAGTGGTTCATTGAGAGCCGATCCAGTCGCGAGAATCCGAGGGCCGAGTGGTATGTCTGGGCCGACCCAAAGATGGATGGTTCGCCACCCAATAATTGGCAGTCAGTCTTTGGGGGTTCCTGTTGGGAATGGGACGCTCATCGCAACCAGTATTACTTTCATAACTTCCTGAAAGAGCAGCCGGACCTGAACCTGTACAATCCCGAAGTACAAGAGGCTCTCATTGAGGCGGGTCGCTTCTGGCTCGAGCGCGGTGTGGATGGGTTTCGCCTCGATGCTCTGAACTTTGCGATGCATGATCAAAACTTGCGCGATAATCCACCGTCGGGAGTATCGGCATTTGAGGCCACGCGCCCGTTCGATATGCAGCTTCACAAATACAACATGTCGCAGCCGGAGATTGTCGATTTTATCGAAAAGTTTCGAACCATGCTGGATGAGTATCCAGAAACCTTCACGGTCGCGGAAGTTGGCGGCCCGAACCCGATTGATGAGATGAAGGCCTTCACCGAAGGAAATGGCCGCCTCAATTCAGCGTACAATTTCGACTTTCTTTATGCGCCAGCGCTCGATGCCAAGCGGGTTATGGATTCGGCGCAGCAATGGGACCAGTCTGAAAATGAGGGCTGGCCGAGCTGGGCATTCTCCAATCATGATGCTCCGCGCGCTGTTTCGCGCTGGGCGCCGACCGAGCATCGCGATCAGATGGCGCGGCTCTATATGTTGTTGCTTCTCACGCTTCGCGGAAATCCGATCATCTATCAGGGCGAAGAGCTCGGCTTGCCGCAAGCGAATGTGCCATACTCCAGACTAAAGGACCCAGAGGCGATCTTCAACTGGCCGAAGACGCTGGGACGTGATGGTGCCCGAACGCCAATGCCTTGGCACGCGGGGCACATCAATGCTGGTTTCTCGAGTGCTGAGCCTTGGTTGCCGGTCGATCCTGAGCATGCTGCGCTGTCGGTCGATCAACAGCAAGGGAATGATAGCATTCTGCGCTTCACTTCCGAGGCGCTGGCGGTGCGAAAGCGATATCGATCGATGGTCAATGGCGGAATGCGGTTCGCAAATAGTGGTCGCGATTCAGTCTTGATCGTTGAGCGTAAGGTGGAAGATGAAACCGTGGTCGCTTTGTTCAATTTCGGGGATGAAGACTATGCCATCTCAGAGGAGCTGATCGGTGGCGGTGAAGTGGTCTTGTCTTCAAGGCCTCTTAAGGAAAACCTGCTAAACAACAATGTCTTGCCGAAGCGTACGGGCGTCTGGGTCCGCGCGGGTTAGTGCCGGAGGAGTTGTGATGGAAACCAAATCAACCACACGTTTGGAAGATCTTGCCAAGCTGGCGGGCGTATCCATCTCAACCGCATCTCGGGCCCTCAATGACAGTCCGGCCGTAAATGTTCGCACCAAACAGAAAATCTGGAAACTCGCGCGTGAAATGGATTATCCGTTTCGCCACTATATGCCGGCGGGCCCCATCGGCGCAAACGCGACCATATCTATCGTGGTGCCGCGGCCGCAAAGCCGGGAAGGCCGCATGGCTGACCCATTTTTCTTTGAGCTGATCGCTGGCATCGGAGACGCTGCCCGCGAGCGCGGCTGAGACATCCTGCCGAGC
>JABSQA010000274.1 GCA_013213825.1 Henriciella sp. | reverse complement strand
CCATTTCTGCGGCTGGCAGGCGTCCGACATTCTCAATGACTGACGCTGCAATCGCGCTGGCGGCGTCTTCCTCACGCATAATTGCGCACGGGACTTTCGGAGTTTTGCCGGTCTCCTTCTCGATCTCTTTGAGAGCGAAAAAACGCCGCCGTCCGGCAACGACGCCAAAGTGATCGCCTTCTTTACGAACGAGCAAAGTCTGGCGAATGCCGCTCTCGCGGATGGATGGCAATATGTCGGACACGTCCGGCTTCTTGCGGCTGTGACGCATGTTGAATTTCGAGATTTTCAGCTGGCTGAGTGAAATGGTTTTGAGAATGGGCTGGGCCATGATCTGGCTCCTTGTTGATTGATGGGTTTTGAGATTGGGGGCGCGCCGTCAGGCGCGCGCCCCGCTGATTTCCAGCGCCGCACAAAGGCGGCGAGCGGCGGTGCGGCCTGCGTCCAAGGCCTCGGGCAGAAGCTCCTGCGCGACCTCGGTCAGATAGGCGTTGTCGCTACCCGGATAGTTGGCTTCGATACCCCATAGGCTAGCCGCATGAGGGTCAAGCGTGACACTCTCGAGCGCGACAGAAAGAACGATCCCGCAATAAAACCATTGACCTTCATGCCATGCTTTCATGACCGCTTCGGCCTTGGCCTGCGCGTCGGCGAAGCGCTTCCGGTGATTTGGGCCGGGACCGATAAATCCGGGTGCATCTTTGTAAAGCGAAGGCCAGAATCCGTCCTGGCGCTGGTCAGGCGCATCGGTGCAAGCATCGCGCTCAATCCGCGCGACGATCTCGAAACCAGCCACTTCGCATGCGATGCTATCGCCCTCGCAAACGAAGTCAGAAAACCGTGTTAGGAACGTCATGGCTCAACGGCTCCAAAAGACATGAACTTCGTCGAAGCCGGTCTGAAAAACCAAGATTTCGCCATTCAGCGCCATGTCGCGGGCGAATGCTTGCCAGTCGATGTAATAACTAAGGCTTTCAGGAATCTTGGTTCCGATGTCCTCATGCAGTTGCTCGGCAAAGTCCGCTGCGCTGCGATATTCGCCCGCGTACTCTTCGAAGGCGGCGCGCGCCGCGGCGAGGTCTTCGCCGAAATACGCAAGCACCTTGCCACCAAGTTCGCCATGTTCATCGATGAACTCGGCTAGCTCGCACACCGTCTCGAAGCTTGCATATTCGGAGAGGTTTGCCCCTTCGAAGCCTTCATAATCGTGGATCGCGTGTTCTTCTGCATCCGGGATCGGTGAAGCTGCCAGCATAGCGAGAACGTGTGTGCTGATCTCGTCAGGTGTTGTCGCGTCAATCCATCGCCCGTGCAGACAACCATTATTGTAGGCTGCGAGACAGGCCACATAGATGCGCGGCCTTTCGGCTCGCGCGGGTACGGTGGTAGCTGCAAGAGGTGCAGCGTTTGCGAGTTGGTCAGTCATGTCAGTCTCCTTTACGCCGCCTCGCATTCTTTCCCGCATCAGGCGGGGTGGGCGGCGAAAAGGGGCTCAGCCGGAGCGTATTAGGGCGCGGCGCAAGGGGTGCTGAAGGTAAGACATCTAAAGACGACAAATTACGACAAAGGCCCGCCCCCTTGCGCAGTGACCGCGCTCTGGCAGACGCACCGTCCGCCCAGTTCGACTGTTGTGGAAGAATTTTTGAGGCCAAAGGGGGCTCTGACGGCCCAAAC
>JABSQA010000273.1 GCA_013213825.1 Henriciella sp. | reverse complement strand
CGAGCTGCGCACGCAGATAACGCGCACCGCCCTCCAGATTGTCCCTCGGATTATCGGGATCAACGCCAAGATAGCGTGCGGTACCCGGCATCAGTTGGGCAAGACCGCGCGCGCCGGCGTGGCTAACAGCGCCTTCTCGCCAGCGGCTCTCTTGCCAGACCACCGCTTCGAGCAGGCTAGGGCTGAGATCGAACCTTTGACTGAGCTCTTGGATTTTCGCGGTGTATTGTTCGGGCACAGCCGAGGCGTGCATCGCGACATTAGCGACGATGCCGTCGGGCACCATGGTGTTTGCAAGTGCGCCTTCTTGGGTGGTCTGCACCTCAGCTGCATCACCGTACACCACGACGCCAGCAAGATCGCCGGTCACCCAAATGGCCTTGTCCGGGCCCACTTCCATGACGTCCGCGCGCACAGGGCCGCCCGCCAGTGACGCACAGGTCACAACGGTCGCAGCCATCACCTTTGTCCAACAGGACCGTGGGGCGCGCGCTTTAGTCATGCTCAGCCCTTTCGCTGTCAGCCCCTTGTCTAGTCTAAATGACAAGGAGGTGACAGCCTCGTTTTGTCGCAGCGAGTTGCGCCGCTTTGATGCACCTGCGCATCAAAAAAGGCGGAGCGCCGTGAAGCGCTCCGCCATTTGTTTCCCCAAAGAGGTGTTTGCAGCAGTCACTGGGGGTGACGTCACCTCGATGATCCCCCGGGAGCTATGAATCGCGCCTCTATCCGTCGCGATTGCACCGCGCCCGCGTTCTAGTCGCGGCGGGTGAGCCGGGTGGTGAATTCGTTACGGTCCAGCATGCGCATCGCTTTGCGCGCGAGCCGGCGCGAATCGACGACGCTGCCATCAGCAATCTCAAGCTCGCCGTGATCCGGGCTTACAAGAGCGCGTTCAAACATTGCGCGCGCCATGTTGGCATCACCAGCCTGCGCGTGAGCAATGCCAAGATTGATCAGAAGAGCCGGATCTTCCGGAGCCGCCTCAACGCGCTTCTCCAGCGCGGCGATCGCCTTGAACGTTTGGCCTTCGGCGAGTTTGTCCGCTTCCAAAGCAGCGGATTGGGTCGTCGCAGGAACGGGCGCTTGTTGCGGAGCCTGAGCGCTCGCCAGAAGCAGCGCTGCAAATGCGGTGGTGGTGCTGATCATGGTGTCTCCTCGATTTGGCGAAAAACTTTATGACACTTTTTCCATGAAATTGCAACAAAACCGTAACACTGTAATTTTCTAGTCGCTTTCGCGCTGGGGAAGACTGTTTTCCTTTGGTTTCTTGCCTGTAATATATTCGCGTATTTGCGTAATTATCATTCACAAATTCGTCACATTAGTCATGCGGAAGACTTTCTTTCGAATTTGCCGCATCAGTGTCATCGTGACCAAATTCTGTCATGCAGCGTCCTTAGCGGAGCCCCCGCGCACACTTTGAAAGCGCCATTGATTCTCGGTTTTATCAGGGGACCGCACGCTGTGAAAAACGTACAACGCACTCTTCTTCTTGGTTGTGGCCTGGTCGTTCTGACCGGCTGCGGTGGTGACGAAATTGTCTCGCCCGGCACGTCGGGCGACATCATTATCAACAACCCCGCTCCGCCACCGCCGCCGCCGCCTCCGCCGCCGCCGCCGTCGCTGATCACTCCGGCCGCTGGCTGCCCGCCGCTCTCATCGGCCGGTGGACTGACCGATTCGGGCACCATCTCGGGCCCGACCGGCG
>JABSQA010000272.1 GCA_013213825.1 Henriciella sp. | reverse complement strand
CGGACTCGTCCCTCGACCTTCATGCCCATAAGCTTGAAGCCAAGCACGCGAACACGCGACATCAATCCCGTCGGCGCGCGCAATAATAGATTCCAGATCGATTTACTCATGATATCTCTATGCTTTCCGCTCGCTACCGCCAGCGATTGGTGAGAGTGGACCGGCTCGATTGCGAACCGATAGTGGAATGTCTCATCCGATCGACTGCGCCGCAGTTTTGCTGAATCCGCTTCCCCCGAGCAAAGCCTTCACAACATAGTACCCAAGCAGTGCTGGGAAACTCAGAACGAATTTCACCCGCCCCAACCGGATGTTCCAAATGAAAGTCCGAAAAAAGGCGCCGATAGACGTCGCAAATTTACCCGATTGGGCCAGCGAAATCGTCGCCGAACGCGCATGACCACATATGATCTTTCGACGCGCCATTCTTCGTTCAACTCCTCCGTCGTAAACCCCGTTTTGCTCGCGTGAAATGAGCCTTCGCACCCCATCCCAATTGGCGATCGCATCGCCCATGGCATTTCCTTGGTGCACGCGGTGTGCCACGGTCACTGGGGAAAGTACTTTTACAAAACCACGCGAAACGCCAAGTTTTAATGCCAGGTCGTGATCCTCTGCATTCAATCGATCCTCGATGAACCCGCCCACCGCGGAAAAAACGTCACGATCAACCAAAATCATTCCGGCGCCGGCAAAATAGCCGTGATCTGCGCTTGCAAGATAATCGAGGAATTTCGCATCTGCCGCTTCGCTTTTTTCGAGCGCGGGCACGGCGGCGTCAAAATCCTCGTAAGCGCCAAAAACGAGGGTTGGCGAGTCGCGTTCGACCATCTTTGCCATTGTCTCTAACGACCACGGAAACCACACATCGTCGGAATCCAAGAAGGCAATGTAATCTCCCGATGCATGCTTTGCCCCAGTGTTGCGCGCAGCGCCGGGTCCGGCATTTTCTTGGACGATCAAGTGGAGATCACCACGCTCTTGTAACACCTCAATTGTACCATCCGTGGAGCCGTCATCGACAACGATCACCTCATGCGGCTTGTAGCTTTGCTGGGCGACGCTTGCTAGACATTCCAATAGCAGTTCGCGCCGATTATAGCTGGGTATGACAACAGAAATTTTAAGCATCAGATTCGGTGGGTGCAGAGTTCTTTCTTCGAAGTGCCGCTAGGCGTTCTGCAAATCTAAAGCCACCTAGTCGATAGGCGAATCGATAGCCACGTGGCGCCGCTGCCCCCTGAGGATAAAAGGGCTTCGAGACGATTTCTTCATGGATGGCAAGCGCCTCTTTTGGGTCAACAGACCAGGCGGATCGCGCCATATCAAATCGCGCTTGATCGATCGCCCATTGCCGATAAGGCGTCAGTTCATTGATTGACGCCAAGTGCTCTTGTAGCCGGTTTTCGATTTTGCGGCGCTCAAGCCGCACTTTTGCTGGATTTTTGGTGGATAAAGTCCCTGTTTCGAAGCGCCGATAAACAGCGCCGCCAGCGTCTGCGTACCGGAAGCGTTTCCCGGCGATTAGTAAACGCAGATAGAGCTCATGCTCCTGGCAACAGGGCTGATCAATCGTGAACCCACCGACATCTAGAAGCGCTTCACGCCGCCAAATGGGTGCGCCCGTCTGTGGAAGATGCCAAAGCGCACGCACGGCCCCAGGGTCATGAGGCGCTGGTCTCGGCTCTCTCCCCGTTATGCCTGTGCCATTTTGGTG
>JABSQA010000271.1 GCA_013213825.1 Henriciella sp. | reverse complement strand
CAAGTCAGCGCACAATGCCATCTCAGAGCCGCCGCCAACACAATAGCCATGGACTTTCGCAATGGTGGGTTTTTGTCCGCGCCAGAGCCCCATAAAGGCGTGTAAGTAAGTCGTGTATTGATTGGTGACGGCGTGCACGTCCATGCCCGGATCATATCCGTCTTCTTTTATGCCGCCATAATGTTCCAACCCATCAGAAAAATCGAAGCCGCCGCAAAAGCTATCCCCAGCGCCTTCGAGAATGATCACTTTGATCGCATTGTCACGATTGGCGGCACGTAGGGCCGCGTCGAGGCCATCAATCACTTCTGCTCGGAGCGTATTGTATTTTTCCGGGCGGTTGAGCGTGATCGTCGCGATCGCCCCTTCCGTTTTGTACAAAACCGTTTCTTCCGACATGGGATCCTCCTCCAGACCATTTGCGCATACGCAAAACTTACCGCTTGGTAAGTCGATCTACTTACCATATGGTAAGTTGTCAAGACTATAGGAGTCGGATCATGGCCAGTGACACACGAGAACTCTTATTAGATCGAGCCGAAGCGCTCTTCGCGGAGCGCGGGTTTTACGGGGCGAGCATTGCCGCGATTGCCAACGAGCTAGGGCTCACGAAACAAGCCCTGCTGCATCATTATGGCAGTAAAGAACGGCTTTATGGTGAAGTGCTGAAACGGATATCAGAGCGGTTCGAAACATCTTCGACGACAGACGAAGACCCGGTTTCGGCGCTCAAATCCTTCCTGCTTAGGCTGCAGACGCCTACCGCTGGCGGTCTGAACTCAACCCGGGTTCTGATGCGCGAATTGCTCGATAATAAGAGCCGCGCAGACACAGCGGGTACCTGGTATCTCAAGCCGTTTTTGGAGCATTTGACCAAAATGGTTCAAGCCATCCCAAACTGGCAAGACGCCAGCGATGTGGAGGCCTTTGCCTTGGTCTACCAATTGCTCGGCGCGATCAATTATTTTGGCATATCCCGCCCGACTCTAACCGGAATATTTGGGGCCGAAACCTATGCCGATATCGATCAGGCCTTCCCCATACAATTGGAACGCCTGATCGATGCCGCGATTTCAGCAGGCCCTATATCGACAGCGTGATTTTGCCGAAATGCTGTTGGCTGGCTTGATGCGCAAACGCGTCAGCGATTTGATCGAGCGGGAAGTCTTTATCCAGCACGGGTTTGATATTGCTCGCTTCGATGGCGGCGATCATGTCTTCCTGATGCGCGCCCGAGCCCACCGTAATCCCTGACATGGTCAGATTCTTTGAGAAGAAAGCGGCCGTCGGCACTTCTCCGGAAACGCCAGTGAGCACGCCGATCAGCGAGATGTGTCCGCCGACGCGGCAGGCTTGGATCGATTGCGCCATCGTGCCAGGACCGCCAATCTCGACCACTTCATCCACGCCGCGGCCCCCGGTCAGCTCAAACGCTTTCCGCCCCCATTCGGGGGTGTCTTTATAATTGATCACGTGATCCGCGCCCAAAGCTTTCATCCGTTCCAGTTTCTCATTTGACGATGATGTTGAAATCACCCGTGCGCCCGCCGCTTTGGCAAATTGCAGCGCGAAAACCGAAACCCCGCCAGTCCCTTGTGTCAGGACCCAATCCCCTGGCTTAACCGAGCCCTCGACAAACATGCCGCGCCAGGCGGTCAGCGCCGCGCATGGCAAAGTCGCCGCCTCGGTGAAGGAATACCCAGCCGGCATGCGGGTAAACGCGGTTTCCGGCATCGCCA
>JABSQA010000270.1 GCA_013213825.1 Henriciella sp. | reverse complement strand
TGCTGTTCAGGAGTGGAAAGAACTCTATCCTGGACGTGAAGTGAATGCACTGGCCGCGCGCATCCCCCAAATCGACGCGGCGAAAGCACGGCTGGCAAGCGC
The DNA here is from genome assembly GCA_013213825.1 of Henriciella sp. GTDB lineage: Bacteria > Pseudomonadota > Alphaproteobacteria > Caulobacterales > Hyphomonadaceae > Henriciella. The sequence goes on along the minus strand of JABSQA010000270.1, from coordinate 1,704 downwards.
GGAAGCGAATAAGCGCACCTCCGAATTATCGCTGCAACGGACACGTATTTACGCCCCAACCCACGCGCGCGTGATGAGTTCATCGCTCGATATTGGACAAATCGTGTCGCCCGGCCAAGCCGTCGGTCGTTTGGTGGCGCTTGAGAGTATTGAATTGGCGGTTCCGGTGTCTTCCGAACAACTTGCCCTGATCGAGCCGGCGATCAATCGCGCAGCTCAGTTCAAGTTGCGACGCGCAAATGGTGTAGAAAGCGAAGCAACGGTCACGCGTATTGATGCATCGCTCGATCCACGCACACGACTTTCCAATCTATACTTATCCCCAAGTGAAAGCGCGGACCTTCGGATCGGCGACTTTGTGGATGTGACGATAAATGCTGACCCGATCGACGACGCGATAACGCTTCCTGCGACAGCTTTGAGTGGGCAATCAGATATTTGGGTCCTCGAACAAGACCGTCTCGCTGCGCGGCAAGTTGTGGTTTTGGGTGAGCGCGACGGCGGAAACACAATTATTGTTGCACCATTCGATCAAGCGGACGGTGTTGTCGCTTTGCCCCCTTTAGAGGCGCAAGAAGGGCAAAAGGTTGGACGACGCGCGGCCGATGATGTGGTCATGGCGGGGGGAGGGCAATCAGATGCCGCCGAATGAGGATAAGCATATTGGCGGCGGGCTGATTGGCTGGTTCGTCCGCAATCCTGTGGCGGCGAACCTGCTTATGGTCGTTTTACTGGTTGGCGGTTTGCTCATGGCGGGCAATTTGCGTTCGCAAGTGTTTCCGACCATCCAGCCCGGCATTGTCACCGTTTCCGTACCATATCCAGGGGCCACGCCCGCGGAAGTCGAAGAGGGCGTCACCCGACGCGTTGAGGAGGCCGTTCTTGGCATTGACGGTGTAAAGCGTGTTTCCTCTTCCGCTTCCGAGAATTCAGGTCTTGTAACCGTTGAGCTTGCAGATTTCGCGGATCCGCAACTCGTCAAAGACGACGTCCAGTCGGCTGTGGAACGGTTGGCGGATTTCCCGCCCGAAAATGCAGAGCGCGAAACCGTGTCAGCGCCGAAACCAACGGGTGGCGTGGTGACTCTCGTAGTGGTCGGCAATGTGACCCCACTCGAATTGCGTCAGGCCGCTGAGCAGCTTGAGCGCGATCTATTGACTCAAAGCGGAATATCTCTGGTCAGCTTAGCCGGTGACCGTGACTATGAAATCGCAATCGAAGTAAGCGAAGACACGCTGCAAAAGTATGGATTGTCGATCGATGACGTTGCCCGCACGGTCCGCGCGAGCTCATTGGATCTCGCTGGCGGTTCGATTGAAACCCAATCTGGAGAATATTTGCTTCGGACCAATCAGCGGCGCCTCACAGGCGATGGCTTCGAAAGTATTGTGATCCGTAACCTGGAAGACGGATCGCAAATTTTGCTGGGCGATATCGCCACCGTCAGAGATGGTTTCACGAGAGATCAATTGAAGAATACGTATAATGGCCGACCGGCGATTTTCGTTGAGGTCTCGCGCGCCGAAGCAGAAGATATCATTGCGGTGAAAGCCGCCGTCGACGCTTTCATGGAGACGTATTCCCCGCCGCCAGGCGTCGAAGTGGTCGAATTTCGCAATCAGACCAGCATCCTTGAAGAACGTATCAATCTTTTATTGCGCAACGCCGTGTTTGGGTTCGCTTTGGTGTTCCTGTTTCTTGTTT
>JABSQA010000027.1:26872-31186 GCA_013213825.1 Henriciella sp. | reverse complement strand
TGCGCAAACTCGCCGACAACAGCTTCGACAATCTCGGCGACACTTCGACACTGGCGGAACCTGAAGTCGTGCAAGACCTCATCGACAACCGGCAGAATAGGTAGAGAGTGTTAGGGAGTAGGAGCGCCTGCAGCCCGGAACAATTGATGCTGCAGGTGAGAGACATTTGAGGCGCCATAGGATTTGATCCAGTCCTCAAAATCGGCAAGCTCCAGGGGCTTGCAGATTCCGAAACCTTGAATGGTTTCACATCCAATGCTGCGTAGAATGGCAAATTGCTGAGCGGTCTCGACGCCTTCAACAATGACGGTAAGATTCAAACTGGTCGCCAGACCGTGAACGGCTTTGACCACGTGTTGGGTCTTATAGCTCTCAATGTCACGGATGAGCGAGCGATCAATTTTTAACCCGTCCAATTCAAGTTTCATCAAGTTTGAGATGGTCGCATGACCCGATCCAAAATCATCCATGATGGTTTTGATGCCTGCTTCCCGTAAACGATTAATCGACGTCACCGCGGCATCGTTTTGGCTTTCGATCAAAGTTGACTCTAAGACTTCGACAAGCACGTCATCGGTGCTCAAACCCCGATTGCGTAACTCTTCGCGGACGCGCAAAACATAATCGGCGGACCGCAGTGAGTGCGAAGACGCGTTGATTGAGACATATGGAATATCAGCACCTGCGGCACGCAGCGACACCAATGCGTCAAAGCTCTTCTGCATGACTTTGAAATCAAACTCCGCAAGCCGGCCCATTTCTTTGATAACCGGCAAGATCTGAGCGGGCATCAGCAGTTTGCCAGACGCAGACCGAATCCGTCCCAGACCTTCGACGCCAGTGACCTTGCCCGTGCTCAGATCAACTTGTGGCTGGATCACACAGCAGACGCTATCATCTGTTAGCCAGGTCTTCATTTTGTCTTTGAAAATGACATCCCGCTCGAGCTTGGCGCGCATGGAGGATGTGAATCCCCGGGCCTGGCCGCGACCGTCTCGTTTGACCTCGTAAAGCGCTAGATCGGCATCCGTCATCAAGGAATCGATCGTATCGTCATCGCGATTGGATGTCGCAAATCCGATGCTCGCGCCGATTTGGCATTCGACGCCATTGGCGATCATTGGCGCTTTAATCAACGAGATTAAGTGCGTGCACTTTTCTTCGATTTGCGCGCAGCCTGTATCTTTTTGTTCGCGTGTGACGATGACGAACTCATCCCCTCCGACGCGTGCGACGAGCGCGCCTTCATCAAAGGTGTCTGTCATGATGCGTGCAGCGTGCTTGAGAACCTCATCACCGACGGGGTGACCATATGTGTCATTGATGGATTTAAATTCGTCCAAGTCGACATGGATGAGGCAAATCAATTCCTCCTCGCGCCGCGAACTCGCCAGCGCCTGTTCCAGATGACGTTGCAAGCCCTGCCGATTGGCAACGCCTGTGAGCGAGTCATGGTGGGCCGAATGATCAAGCTGTCCGGACACCTGCATCAAGCGATCCTGAAACTGTCGCAAAGCGCGGATTTGGCTTTGCATGGCGTGGGCAAAATAGCCGACTCCCGCCGCACAAATCGCTGTTGAGGCGGACAGCATGACAATGGCCGCGATTTCCAAGGACGCTTCGGAATAGGGGGACGGACTCACAAATCCAGATTTGTTCAAGAACCATAGCGAAAAGATCGCGAAGACAACAACAGTCGCCGTAAAGACTGTCGCGCGTGCCCCAATAAAGACGGCGGCCACAACAGGTGCGGTGATCATAATGGGCGCAACGAACCCGCCCGCGCCACCATTAGACAAGCTGGCGACAAAGCCACCAATGATCGTCATCGCGACGATATAGGCGGCGCTCATCGTATAGAGTTTTTCGTAACGACACAGCCAACTTAAACTTCCGATTGAGATCGCCGCCAGGGCGGCAATAATTTTGCCCACCGTGATTAGCGGCATCACAATCGAAATGATGCAGAGATATAATGTCAAAATGAGCGATATAGACATCGCAACGCGCGATAATAGCCGCCTCTGTTCCGCAAACCGGAGTTGTCGTGGAACCTCATCCTGCAAAGTCGCGATCGACACTAGACTAACTCAAACACCATTACCTTCCTGTTTTCATACACTTAAAGTTGTATATTTTTCATTTACGAGCGCAGGAAAATCACATTCGAAGAATTAGAGCGCGGTTTCCGGACCTTCCGTTGACTTCATACCTTGCTTCCCGTGAGATTATATTTTTCCGTCCATCTTTATCCCCCAAGATATGTATCTGGCCGAACAAAAGGTTATTGAGAACGGTGTGCCAGGCTTTGAACTCATGCGGCGCGCAGGGCACGCCGTTGGCGATATTCTAAATGCGAATTACCCAATGGGAGATGTCGCCGTGCTTTGTGGGCCAGGGGGAAATGGCGGCGATGGCTTTGTCGCTGCGGCTCGGCTCCACGAATTGGGACGGCGCGTTTCTGTCTATTCGCTGGTTGCTATAAACGCGCTCGCTGGAGACGCTGCGCACGCTGCTGCATTATGGTCTGGTCCGATCGCATCATTGGACACATTCGAAGAAAGTGGCGACGGCGTGGTCCTCGACGCCTTGTTCGGAGGTGGACTTTCCCGCGCGCTCTCGGGGCGCCCTGCTGAGCTAGCTGCGCAGATTGAATGCCCCATCGTCGCTGTCGATGTGCCTTCAGGTTTGGACGGTGCCAGCGCACGCCCCCTCGGCGTATGTTTCTCAGCTGATTTGACCATCACATTCGCGGCGCTGCGGCCCGCACATGTTTTATCGCCCGGGCGTTCAAAATGCGGAAACGTGCATGTCGTCGATATTGGCGTACCCGTGCCGGACACAGTGCAAATATTTGAAGGCCAGGTGCCTGTGCCGCGCGGCGCCGTTATACTTGAGGATGAAAACGCGCTCGCTGATGCGCTCCAAACGCTCGACATTGCGCCTATCAATCGCATCGGCGCCTTACAGGCGCTGTCGCAATTCTATGCTTCGCCTATCGTCCTGAAATCCCCTGAATATATGATCGCGTCTCCGCAAGGATCTGTGCGCGTCAAAACATCGAATTGGCACATGAATACAGGGCTTTCATGACCCTTCACCTTGCGGAGCGTATAGCCTTAATGGGTCGTTGAGGGTATGATTTCGCAAAGACAAAAAATCTGGGTCTCATAGATGGTGGGAGGAACCATGGCACTGTTAAGCGAAGACCGCGAGAACACGATCAGGATTTCACTTGCATCCGTGGTCATGGTGGCGGGGGCCTTGCTAAGCTTTTTGAGAACGGAAGACGCCTATTCGTTTTTGCCATCCATGCTGCAAAACTCTGCCTGGGCGATTATGGTTGGCCTGGTGCAGCTCGGTGTTGCAGCAGCGCTATGGGTGACACGGTTTCGGAAACTTGCAGCGATCGCTTTTGTGCTGCTTTGCGCGCTTCATGCGCTCTTTCTTTACTACCACCTCGTGATCGCGGCGGACCTCGTGTTGAAAGGGCCGTGGATTATTTTGCTGGTCCTCTTTCACCTGCTTTGCATCAAAGCGGGGGTTAAAATTGCCATGCATTCGCGTGACGAGAGTGGCGAAGGTCATCGCGCATAGATGGCGATCATCAGGTTGAACTGATCCGCGTTACTTAAAAGCGCATTCTAATTAAGGTGAAATTCTAATGTCAGACAAAAACAGCTTGTCAGGGCACCGGGCCTTGGTGACAGGGGCTTCCGGCGGACTAGGAGAGCATTTCGCTTCTACGCTCGCGGCTGAGGGAGCCGAAGTGGTTTTGGCCGCGCGGCGACTTAGCAAACTTGAAGACCTGAAAACCCGCATTGAGGCCAATGGCGGTCGTGCCCATGCGGTTGAGATGGATGTTACCAAAGTCGATTCCGTTGAATCGGCGTTCGCTAAAATCGCTACAGATTTTGGCGGGCCTTGCGATATTCTGGTCAACAATTCAGGGGTCGGCCAAGAATCGTGGATGGTTGATACGCAGGAAGAAGAATGGGCTAATATTGTCGACACCAATCTGACGGGTGTCTGGCGCGTGGCGAAACATGCTGGGAAAGCCCTCATGGCCGCTCAGCAGCCCGGCTCGATTATAAACATCGCATCGATCACGGCGCTCAGGCCGTCCTACATGCTGGCAGGATATGCCGCGACAAAAGCGGGTGTGGATCAATTGACCCGGAATATGGCCCTCGAATTCTCGCGCTTTGGCATCCGGGTCAATGCGATCGCGCCGGGCTATTTCAAGACCGCCATCAATGATGCCTTTCTCGACAGCGAAGGCGGCGACCGTATGCGCAAGCGCGTCGCAATGCG
>JABSQA010000027.1:0-26862 GCA_013213825.1 Henriciella sp. | reverse complement strand
GAGTATCATGAATTGGACGGCGCCTTGCTTTTGCTCGCCTCGGACGCCGGAAGCTATATGACGGGATCTACCATTGTCGTCGATGGTGGCCACACTCTGGTGCCGCTCTAGGAGAACGTGATTTAGGGCAGTTTGGCGAGAGCCCTTGTTAGAAAATCAACCAAGTGTCGATTGCGTTTCAACCGCGCCACATCTTCATGTACGGCCAGCCAAAATGTTCGAACGACGTGAATGTCTTTTGGGATGAGGCGCACCAGGTCTCTGTAACCATCGGCCATAAAAGTGGGCAGCACGCCAATGCCTGCACTGGCGGCGATCATCTCACGCTGTGCTAAAATACTGGGGCTGGAAAGATGTGGTGTCAGGCCAGGAAGAATATCATCCAGATATCGCAATTGCGATGAATAGATTAGATCATCGACATAGCCGATGAGCGTGTGATCCATCAAATCGGCTTTGCTTGTGACAGGCGGCGCCGTCTTTAGATAGGTCTTGGTCGCGTATAGGCCGAGTGAATAGTCTGAGATTTTTTTCACCGTCAAACGCCCGGTTTTAGGGCGCGCCAACAAGATTGACATGTCCGCTTCGCGTTTGGGAACGCTGACAAAGCCTGAGAGTGCAATCAGGTCAATATCGATATTTGGATAAGTCGCGCGAAACGATGCCAGGGCGGGCGCAATCACGGTCGCACCGAGTCCCTCCGGTGCGCCCAATCTCACGCGACCTACAGCGAGTTCATCTCCTGAATGCGCGGCGACATCGAGCGAAATGGATTCCATTTCTTCAACGCGTTTGGCGAGATTTTCGCCTGCCGAGGTGAGAATATGGCCGCGCCGCGTGCGCTCAAACAGCGTGGAGCCCAGCACGTCTTCAAGTCGCCGAATACGTCGGCTGATCGTCGTCGCATCAAGTTGGGTTTGCGCCGCAACCGTGTCGAGCTTTGCTTGTCGCGCGACGGCGAGGAAGATCCTTAGGTCATCCCAATTCATCAATCTTTTAGCCTGCAAAAACACAGATATAAACTGCAATTGTTCTCCTATACCTGCGTTTATGATCGGAGTACAAGCGTAATCAGAAGCTATGAAGGATCTGTCGAATATGCGGGAAGTTCATCATTTCATTTGGGGCGACCTGATCAAGGGAACATCTGGCAGATTTGCCGACATCCTCAATCCAAACACCGGCGAGGTTCAGGGCCAGGTGGCGCTCGCTGATGTGTCGGAAGTCGACAAAGCTGTCCGCAATGCAGAGAACGCGTTCCCCGCATGGTCGGCGATCAACCCACAGCGTCGAGCCCGGATCATGTTCGAATTCAAGCGGCTGCTTGAAGCCAATATGGAAGAGCTGGCTGAGTTGCTGTCTAAAGAGCATGGCAAAGTCATTGCCGACAGCCGCGGCGATGTTCAGCGCGGTTTGGAAGTGGTCGAGTTCGCTTGTGGCATTCCGCACGTCCAGAAGGGCGAATACACCAATGCGGCTGGTCCAGGCATTGATGTCTATTCTATGCGTCAGCCCCTCGGCGTGTGTGCCGGTATCACCCCATTCAATTTCCCCGCAATGATCCCGATGTGGATGTTCGCCATGGCCATTGCGGCAGGCAATACGTTCGTGCTCAAACCATCAGAAAAAGATCCTGGTGTGCCGATGCGCCTGGCAGAATTGTTCCTCGAAGCCGGCGCGCCTCCCGGTGTGTTGAATGTCGTCAATGGCGACAAAGAGGCGGTCGACGCTCTGCTTGATCATCCAGCGGTCAAAGCTGTGAGCTTTGTCGGGTCGTCAGATATCGCGCAGTATATTTACGCGCGGGGCACGGCGAATGGAAAACGCGTGCAAGCCATGGGCGGCGCTAAAAATCACGGCATCATTCTGCCGGACGCGAATATGGACCAAGCGGTCCAAGACATTGTGGGGGCTGCATATGGATCGGCGGGTGAACGCTGTATGGCGCTGCCAGTTGTCGTTCCTGTTGGCAAAGACACGGCGGACGAGTTTATTGAGCGCATCACAATCGAAGCGCGCAAGCTGAAAGTCGGGATCTCAACGGATCCGGATGCACATTATGGTCCGGTCGTTTCGGCGGCGCACAAGGCAAAGGTCGAAGAATATATCCGCATCGGTGCCGAAGAAGATGGAGCGGACCTTCTGATCGATGGGCGTGGCTTCTCATTGCAAGGTCATGAAAACGGCTTCTTCATTGGGCCGACTTTGTTCGACAATGTGAAGCCCGGCATGAAGACCTATGAAGAAGAGATTTTCGGGCCCGTCCTGCAAGTTGTCCGCGCTGAGACCCTGGAGGAAGCGGCGAGACTGCCGTCTGAGCATCAGTACGGAAACGGTGTTGCCATCTTCACCCGGAATGGCCGCGCTGCGCGGGACTTCGCGTCAAGCGTTAATGTCGGCATGGTCGGCGTCAATGTGCCGATCCCCGTACCCGTCTCGTACCACACATTTGGGGGTTGGAAGCGTTCGGCCTTTGGCGACACTAACCAATATGGCACCGAAGGCACGCGTTTTTGGACAAAGATCAAAACCGTAACCCAACGCTGGCCCGAAGGCGATGTCGGCGACCAGGCCTTCATTATCCCAACGATGCAATAATCGGTGTAGGGCATGTCTGATTTAAAGTTTGCGGAGGACGCGTCATGACTCAGATCGCATTCATAGGCCTCGGAAATATGGGCGGTGGGATGTGCAGCAATCTCGCCAAAGCCGGACATGATGTACGGGCGTTTGATCTCAATGCTGAGGCGATTTCCAGAGTTGTTGCGCAAGGTGCGGTCGCTGCGGGCTCCGTCGCAGAAGCGGTAGCTGGCGCCGAGGCTGTCGTCACCATGTTGCCAGCGGGGAAGCACGTAAAGTCTGTCTATCTTGGAGAAGACGGTATTCTCTCGGCGGCGAAGCCGGGAACCGTCTTTCTGGACTGCTCAACCATTGCCGTCGAAGTTGCCCGCGAAACCGCTAAAGCAGCGACCGATGCGGGCTTCCTTATGGTCGATGCCCCCGTCTCGGGTGGGACGGCGGCTGCCGATGCCGGCACGTTGACCTTCATGGTTGGCGGGACTGAAGCGGCGTTCGAAAGGGCCAAACCCATTCTCGAAGTTATGGGACAGAAAATCGTGCATGCGGGGGCCTCTGGTAATGGACAGGTCGCGAAGATTGCCAACAATATGTTGTTGGGGATCTCGATGATTGGCACCGCCGAGGCGTTTAATCTTGCCGAGAAACTTGGGCTCGATGCACAGACCTTCTTTGATATTTCTTCAACAGCATCGGGGCAGTGCTGGTCGATGACGTCTTACTGTCCGGCGCCCGGTCCGGTCCAAACCGCGCCGTCCAATCGCGATTATCAACCAGGGTTTGCGGTGGATATGATGCTGAAGGATTTACGCCTTGCAGCCGACGCAGCAAATGCGGCGGATGTTCAAAGCCCGCTCGGGGCGATGGCTGAGAAAATCTATGCCGGACTGTCCGAAAGCGGGCAGGGAGGGCTCGACTTTTCAGGGGTCATTCTGCGACTGAAGAATGAGATCTGACCTAGTCGATGAAATTCGCCGCACGTTTTTCTAACGCGGCTCTCACGGCTTCAACCTGATTGGGCTGCCCAATCACATTATCCTGCGCTTCCGACTCCGCCAGCAAGGCTTCGGCTTCTGTGCGGTCGGGCAATCCATTGAACAAGGCCTTTGACGTTTGCACGGCGTCAGGGCTGCGTTCGGCAATCGCTTTGGCGAGTTCCATCGCATGCGCGCGCGGATCATCTGACACATGCGTGGCAAAGCCAAATTCTTTAGCTTCCTCGCCTGAGAAGAAACGGCCGGTATAGGTCAGCTCACGAATGATATCCTCTCTTGCGCAAAGCCGCATGATAGTTGTGGCTGACATGTCGGGGACCAGCCCCCAGCGGCTTTCGAGAATGGCCAATTTGGTTTCGGGATGAACGATACGAATGTCGGCGCCAAGCATCAGTTGGAAACCGCCGCCCAAGGCAACGCCATGCACCGCTGAGATCACGGGCACGCGGAGCTCGCGCCAACCCCAGACACAATATTGCGGAACATTGACGAGGCCATGTGTGCGCACGGCCAGTTTGTCTCTGGTGACGCCAGCGCCGCCGCCATCTCCGCTCGACATTCGCTGAAAGTTAGACATATCGAGCCCGGCACAGAACGCCCGACCATCGGCCGAGATCACCACGCAACGAACGCTTGGATCCGCATCGATCTTTTGAATCGTATCTATGATTGACGACATCATCTCGGAATCGAGCGCGTTCATTTTGTCGGTGCGAACGAGCCGCACATCGGCAATGTGGTTCTCTACTGTCAATCGAATGCGATCAGTCACGTATGGGTCCTCCAAATTTTTCTTTGGAGCTTAGCGATCGCAAACAGGAATGTAAAAACCAATCCGCTGTTGATGTTTGGGAAACGGCGCATCGTGATCCAGCCATCAAGATCGAATGCGATCTGGTACACGATTTGAATTGAACTGTTTGAGACAATGCGTCAGAGTTGAATAACGGATCTAAAACGCCATTAACGTCAATATGATATGGCGATATCCTGATAAGTGGGAGTAAGGCCAGTGGCTGACAAGAAACCGAAAGACAATCAAGCGATCTCAATCAAGGCGCTTGAAGAGCGCATCAAAACAATTGGGCGTGCTGTCTTGGGCAATGAGGGGTTTGGCAAAGTGATGAATTCCGCCGTGACGACTCGGTCGCGCGTGCAACGCGGGTTTTCCGACCAAATGGCCCGGCAACTCCACTTCTACAATATGCCCAGCCAGGATGATGTGATCCGACTCAGCGAACAATGTGCGCGAATTGAAGAACGCGTCGTGCGGATCGAGACGGCAATTCTCCAGCTCACTAACCCGTCGACAGCACAATCTGGTCCACCGCGCACGCGCCGACCGAAGAAAGCGAAATCGACAGCGACTCAACCGAAGCGCACGAGATCCGCGAAAAAGGAATAAGCACAGCATGGCTGAACAAAAGTCTCAAAGCCGGGGCCAAGCGATCCGTAAGCTCGTTGAGCGGACCATTCAGCGAAACATAAATGGTGTTGCCTATTTCGTGTCCTCCGACCCGCCGGTCGGGCTCACGCCGAAAGATGTCGTCCACAAGCGCGGTACATTATCGCTGTTCCACTATAAGCCGCAGACAGATGAAATTTATCGTACGCCGATCCTGATCGTCGCGCCCACCACCAATCGAAGCTATTGTCTGGATATGATGCCAGGCGTCAGCTTCGTCGAATATTTCGTTCGTGCGGGTTATGATGTCTATTTAATGGACTGGCAGCCCCCTCAGCCTGAAGAGAAAACGCTCGATCTTGCAGATTACTCGCAGCGTTTCATCGCCGAATGTATCGATATTATTCGCCGGATCAGTGGCGAAGATGAAGTCTCATTGATGGGCTATTGCATGGGCGGCGTTTTGGCGTCGATTTATACGGCAAGCTATGATGCCCAACATGTTCGGAACTTGATCTGTTTCACAACACCCGTCGATTTCAATGAAATGGACATGTTCAATAAGATCACGGACAAGCGGCATTTCGACGTTGACCGCTTGGTGGACAATGTCGGCAATATTCCCCCAAGCTTCGTTCTATCTGGTTTTGAGTCACTCGAGCCCGCCGGCAAGGCCGCGTCTCGATTGCAGCTTTGGGAAAAAATGTGGGACTCACAATTTGTCGAGACCTTCCGCAAGTATGACCGGTGGGCCAATGATATGTTGCCGCTCGCGGGTGAGTATTTTCGCGACACCGTCAAAGACCTCATGTGGGACAATAAGCTGATGGATGGTACGCTCGTGCTCGATGGTCGATCAGCGGATTTGGCGACGATCAAAGTGCCGTTTTTCCACGCGGTTGCCGAACATGATAGCATTATCAGGCGCCCGGCAAGTGCGCCTCTCATCAACAAAGTCTCTTCGAAAGATAAAACCGAAATCGTCCTTAAAGGCGGGCATGTGAGCATCGTGGCCGGCGGTAATGCCGTGAAACGCTTGTGGCCCGTACTGGATGATTGGTTGTCAGAAAGGTCAGTCTAATGGAACTCAAATATCCTATGGATCTGGAAAAATTGGGTGCTGGCTTTCGCTTGCGCAAAGTGGCCGCAGGCGACGAAGCGGCCTTGCATGACTTTGCCCTCGGGCTGCCCCCGCATGACTTGCTCTATCTGCGCCGCGATATTTCCAAACGTCCGGTCGTCGACGCTTGGGTGCGCGACTCAGCCTCTGGCGATATTGAGACTTTGATCGTTGAGAAGGATGGCCAGATCATCGCCAACTCCGCTTTGATCATTGATACGAAATCATGGTCGCGCCATGTCGGCGAAATTCGAGTGCTGGTCGCTAAGGATCATCGAAAATCAGGGATTGGTCGTTTGCTGATTGAGCAAACATTTGCCATCGCTGTGGCGCGCGAACTTCGCAAGATCATTGCGCAAATGACGATCGACCAGAGAAACGCCATCAAAGTGTTCGAAGAAATGGGCTTTTCAGGTGAAGCGCTCTTGAAGGATCATGTGCAGGATACAACCGGCGAATTCCACGACATTCTGATCCTGTCATGCAGCGTCAATGCGGTAACCACACGGATGGCGATGTTCCGTTAGGAGCCCAGGCGAGACTGGCTCGCCGTTGAATGCCTTACCACGGCGCCTTTAAGCGATAGAGTACGCGTTCGGTTTCACCGGTGATGAGGAGATTGCCATCCTTATCCATCGCAATTCCCGTAAAGAGCTGTGATGGCGGGAGTCCGGGCGCGCCTGGAGATCCACCGGGTAGTTCGGCAAGCGTTCGGCGATTACCTTCCGTGTCGATGAAAGTGACGCGTGCTGCGGCAGCTTCAACGACGACAATGCCATCCTCTAAAATGAGAAACCCTTCTGGGGCCTCCAGATCGCTGACGATGATTTCTGGTTCGTCTAGCGCTGCGCCATTCCGTGCGATCAATAGAATTTGTCCGAGTTCCCAATCGCCGACATAGAGTGCATCACCGGCTGCCACGAGTCCGGTCGGGGCCGGCAAGCCTGTTGCGAGCGGAATAGGGCTCTCCCCGCCATGAAGAAACACACCACTTTTAAGGTGTTCCGAAACCGCTAAACCGCCTGCATATCGGATTGCGGCCACGGGCCCGGCGAGATTGGGGTAATGCGCCACGCGTTTTTGCGCGACGGGGTCCCAGACTCGGGCATCGCCATCGAACCAAGAGGTCAGGATCAAATTCTCACCATCCACGGAGGCATTGATTGAGCCACCCAGTGCGCCGACACCAACTATGTTTCTTTGCGTTGAAATGCTTTCGCCCGTCTGACGATCAAATCCCCTTATCGCATGGATGTCTGCCACCCAAGCGGTGTCATCCATGACGACGATACCACCTGGATGCGCCATGCCGCCAGGTTTGATTTCGGTCAGGGAACCATCTTCATTGACGCGTTTAATGAAGCCATCGGTGAAGCTGGACACGAAGGGGGTGTCATTTGCATCAAAGGCAAAATTATCGAGACCTGGTGTTAAGGTCGCGACGATTGCGTTTGGCTCACCCTCTACGCGAATGAGTGCGCCGGTGCCCGTGTCGAGAACATGCAAAACGCCTTCGCTATCGAATTTGATCGCGGCCGGGGTCGTGAACCCAGTGGCTTCAACCCGGCGTTCGCCGCTGTCCACATCATAGCTGACAACTTCGCCAACAAACCAGCGCGGGCCATAGAGCCGGTCGTCCGGTCCCCAATCCATGCCATTCAGCCCGCAGCCAGGGCCTAAATCATCGGCAATCAAACGCGGTTCTTCGACCCCGAACCGGTCGAGCTCATATAGATTTGTGCCGAGGAAGCATTGCGACACGAATAAGCGGTCATCCGGAGAGAAGGTGATCGGGTTCGAGCCGGGCGCTAATTGCGCGGCGATGACTTTCTCGCCATCCGTGTTGAACCCAGCGACTTCGCCCGTCAGGATGGACGTCCAATAATAAGATCCATCAGAGGCGAAGGCGACATCGTCCGGGCCGATCACACCATCCGCCGCGGTGAAGTGCTTTTTCACGTCACCGGTTTCGGGATCAATCACGGTCAGGTCGGAGCCAATGACCGAGGTGATGTAAAGCAATCCATCTGGGCCAAAATGAATCCCATTGGAGCCTGCAATATCAGCCCCCGTCGCTATGACCTCTAAGGCCGGGCGTTCGACCTCTTCCACGGCAACCGGCTCGGAGGCGGTTTCTGTTTCGGCAACGGTTTCCGTGGGGGCGCTGATAGTGGTCGTACAGGCCGCAAGCATAACGCTGGCGAGCCCAGTTGCCGTCATGGGACGTTTCATATTCGTTTCCTCTCTCACCGTCGGCGCGTCATATCAGCGTCGACATAGCTGCGTTGGCCGCAGGCTTTTTAATTGCGTAACAGATATGCTTTTACGCGCAAGACAGGAGGCTCGAACCTTGCGAGATTCGAGCGTTTTAGAGTGTGAATCGGGAGATGCGGCGAGCCCGCTATTCGTCCTTAGGCGGCAACCAGGTCAACGAAGAGTGGTGGAGTGAGATCAACACTTTCCCATTCAGCTTATGATAGGCGAATGTATAATCGGCCCGTGTGCCATTTCCTTCGCCATCGATGAACGTGTAATGCCCCATATCCTTATAGCCGAGGCCGCCAGCTTTTAGGATTGGCCCCGCCGCGCTTTGAAACTCAACGCGTTTCCAGCCATTTTTCAGAAAGCCGTGATCATGCGGATAATTGGGGTTACCGCCAACAAAATAAGACCGCGCGCCCGCACGGTCGAGGCGGTACACATCCGCGTGGGTCGGCTTAAACAATAGAGGCTCATCGGGACTGCCAAAATCATAGAGTTCTAGCAATTGATCAACATCTTGCTCGGTCACATATTTGGCCCAAGCACGTTGCGCGGTGATGACCTCCGCTTTGGTCATTGGTTCGTAATTAGTGATGGGTCTGCCCTACCATTTATCTGTTTTGTTATGCTTTTCGCCGTTTATGGCGCGGCTCGGACAGTGAAACAAGTCTGCCCAAGACGTGTCATGCTTCGAACGTCCTTTACGCTACGGCTCCTCACCTTGCCAATCCCAACCATGTCGTTAAGGCCAAATCGCATGTTTACGACGACAGAAGCGTTTGAAGCCGAGATTGAAACGGCGTTGAACAATAAGACCAAGCCTATCGGTTCGCTTGGGCAGATGGAGGCATTGGCGGCAAGTATTGCTCGCGTGCAAGGGACTTTGAGTCCCCGGGCTGACACCTGCGTGCTGACAATTTTTGCCAGCGATCATGGCATGGCCGAAGTTGGCGTGTCGGCTTTTCCGCACGCCGTGACGCGCCAAATGGTGCAAAACTTTCTCGCAGGCGGCGCTGCAGCGAATGTATTCGCGGCTTCAGTCGGTGCCGACATTCAAGTCGTAGATGCGGGCGTTGCTGGTGACCCGATTACAGATGGGAATCTGATCGATCGGCGCATTGCCCCTGGCACCCGCAACGCGATTGAAACGGCGTCAATGTCGGAAGATCAGTTTCACCGCGCATTCGAGAATGGGCGAATAATTGGCGCTGCTCTGGAGTCAGATGTCGCATGCTTTGGCGAAATGGGCATCGGCAATACGTCCTCCGCATCACTTATAGCGGCCAAGATATTGGGACGCCCCGTACTCGATTTAATCGGGCGCGGAACGGGATTGGATGATGTTGGACTAGACCGTAAGCGAGCGCTACTGACAAAAGCGGAAGCCCGGACATCATCACGGCTAGATGCGCAGACTGCGCTTTGTGAATATGGTGGGTTCGAGATTGTCATGATGGCCGGGGCCATGATTGGTGCGGCGGAGCAGCGTCGCGTGGTGATCATAGATGGCTTTATTGCCTCCGCTGCCGCTTTATGCGCAAGCCGCCTAGAACCTGGTTGCGAAACCTCATTCGTTTACGCGCATCAGTCAGCAGAGGCGGGGCACGGAATCTTGCTCGAAGCGCTCGGCGGTAAACCCTTGTTGCAGCTTGGTCTGAGGCTTGGAGAGGGGACCGGCGGGCTGCTGGCTTTTCCCCTTGTGAAAGCTGCGGCCGCCATGTTGAGCGATATGGCCAGCTTTGAAAGCGCGGGCGTCAGCGGCCCCGCATGAGAGGCGAAGCCGCCACCTTTTTGCTCGCGTTGCAGTTTTTGACGCGCTTGCCGGTCCAAAGCGAGGGGCTGTACACGCCCGCGCGGATGGCCGCATCCGTAAGATATTATCCTCTGGTTGGTTTGATCATTGGTGGGGTCAGTGCGGCGGTGTTTTGGGGCGCCTATCAGGTCTTCCCAATCCTGATCGCTGTTCTGCTTTCCATGGCGGCCAGCCTTTTGCTGACGGGCGCGTTTCACGAAGATGGGCTCGCAGATACATTTGACGGTATTGGTGGCGGGCATACGCCTGAGAAATCACTTGAGATCATGAAGGATTCCCGGATTGGAACCTATGGATCCGCAGCCTTGGTGATGGTGCTTGGATTGAAAGCCTTTGCATTGTCGGCAATCGCGCCTGCGATCATTCCGATCGCGCTGGTGGCCGGCCATTGTCTCTCGCGTTTATCGAGTTTGATGGTCATCGCAACCAGTCGCTATGTTCGCACAGAGGGCACGGGCAAACCCGTGGCAGAGGGCGCGTCTCCGATCAGTCTCTTCATTGCGACCGCAACGGTTGGGGGAGTGATTGTGCTGTGGCTAAGCCTGCAATCGCCATTGGCACTGGCCTATGCTTTAGGCGGCCTTATGATTGGCCATCTCTTTATGCGCCTGTTCTTTGAGCGAAAACTTGGTGGCTATACGGGCGACACACTTGGCGCGGTTCAGCAGTTAAGCGAACTCGGATTCTATCTAGGACTGCTCGCATGGCTTTGATCCTGCTACGACATACGACGCCGAAAATTGCCGCAGGCATTTGCTACGGACGCACCGATCTTGATGTCGCAGACACGTTTCTTGTCGAAGCCGAGCGTGCGTACAATGCCTTGCCGAAACTTGATCATATTGTCACGAGCCCACTGACCCGCTGCCGTCGCTTGGCAAATTATGTAAGTGAGCGTCTCCGGCTTCCCCTCGAAGTAGATCATCGAGTCCGCGAAATGGATTTTGGGTCATGGGAAGGACAAGCCTGGTCCGCCATTCCGAGGCACGAGCTCGATAAATGGGCGAGTGATTTCTATCATGCACGACCTCATGGGGGTGAAAGCGTTGCCATGCTGCACAAGCGAACCATGGAAGCGCTGACGTGTTGGAACCAGGCGGATCGTATCGGTTTGATGGTAACTCATGCTGGGGGCATTCGCGCAGCACTCTCCCGAGGCGAAACCGCTGGCGATTTTCAAACAAATGTCGACTTTGGGGCGTTTGTATCCATATCCTCGCCAGAAGGAGCTCCGAATGAGTGAAGAAATCGATCATAAGGCTGAGATGCAGAAGCTTCAGGCCGAACAAAAACGAAAAACCGATGAAGCAACAGATCCGGGGCGTGGACTCATTCTGGTCCATACTGGCGATGGCAAAGGCAAATCGAGTTCCGCATTTGGCGTCATCATTCGTGCGCTGGGTTGGGGCCATAAAGTCGGTGTCGTCCAATTTATCAAAGGCAAGTGGATTACCGGCGAACGGCAATTCTTCGACAGGCTCGGGAGCGGCGACTGGCATACAATGGGTGAGGGCTTTACGTGGGATACCCAAGACAAAGATCGGGACATCGCAGCGGCGACGGCCGCCTTTGATAAAGCGCGGGAAATGATGAGCAGCGGCGATTACGACCTTATTGTGCTCGACGAAATCAATATTGCGCTACGCTATGATTATCTTGCCGTCGAAACCGTCTTGGAAGGTCTGAAATCTCGATCAAATCGCACCAGCGTGGTCCTGACCGGACGGGATGCCAAACCGGCGCTTTGTAACTATGCAGACTTGGTAAGCGAGATGCGAGAAGTGAAGCATCCGTTCAAATCTGGCATCAAAGCGCAACGTGGGATTGATTTTTAGCGCGCTCTCCTTCGGGCCCATAATCATCTAGATTGACAACACCTCGCACCTGCAGCAAGACACCCGCAGATGGTGCCACCTTAATCGGTGGCTAAGAGGGAAGTCGGTGTGAATCCGGCGCTGTACCCGCAACTGTCAGCCAGGAGCTGAAGGCCTTTTTGCCACTGGAACCGATCCCATCACGGGAAATGTTCTGGGAAGGCGGCCCGAAGCGTCGATCGGCGAGCCAGGAAACCTGCCATCGCGTCGTTCGTCCGGAGACCGGGAAGAGTTCTCAGCGGGCGGGAAGGCAGATGCCTCTCCTTGGAAACGACATGCTGTTCGCCGTGAATATTGCGGCACGCAGCACAGCAAAGACTGGCCGCCCGCATGGGGTTCGCCTCATCGACCAGTCGTCGTTTTAAGTGCGCTTTTTCGTCGGGTGGCGGAGCGTTTGAGGGGTGAAACCCATGTATTATAAATCCGCGCTTTTTTGCGCGCTATCTTTGTCTCTTGCTGCGCCTGTGACGGCACAGGAGACCGACAGTGAAGACCTCAAACAGGACACGGTTATTGTT
This sequence comes from Henriciella sp., assembly GCA_013213825.1. Classification (GTDB taxonomy): domain Bacteria; phylum Pseudomonadota; class Alphaproteobacteria; order Caulobacterales; family Hyphomonadaceae; genus Henriciella. The sequence continues at coordinate 14,298 of JABSQA010000027.1, read as the reverse complement.
GAAGGCTCGCGCCTTAATCAAACCAAAACTGAAATTGGCTCCTCGGTCAGCATAATCACGGCTGACGATATTGACCGACTCGGGCTCGATTTCGCGCTTGACGCCGTTGCATCTGCACCGGGCGTGACGATCAATTCAAATGGCGCCTTTGGTGGCCAAGCCGGCGTTCGTATTCGTGGCGCCAGCAGTGAACAGACCTTGGTTTTGGTCGATGGCATTGTTGTCAACGATCCCACCTCTCCTGGCGGTGGGTTCAACTTTGCGCGTTTCGACACGGAGAGTATAGATCGCATCGAAGTGCTGAAAGGGCCACAATCTACGCTCTGGGGCACCGATGCGATTGGCGGTGTCGTGTCGATCACGACGAAGCGTCCAGATGAAGGTCTGGGCGGCAGTGCATTTGCGGAATATGGGTCCTTCAACACAATTCGAGGCGGGGCCTCTCTCGAGAATGCTAACGAGACGGGAGACTTTCGGCTCGCGATTGTCGGCACATCGTCCGACGGTATTTCCAAAGCAGACGAGAATAATGGCAATGATGAAGACGATGCTTATGAGGCTTTGACTCTATCTGCCAAGGGCGGCTTCAATCTGGCCGGAGATGCGCGCCTATCTGCGGATGTTTTGTGGACAGATGCGGAGTCGGAATTCGATAGCTTCTCTGGCGGCGCCCAAGGCAGCGTTGCTGATGGTGATCAAGTCAGTCTGACGGAAGAGCTTTCAGCAAATCTCTCACTCACAGGGTCGCTTTTCGATGGTCGGCTCGAAAATCTTCTTTTGGTTGGCTATTCTGACATCTCTCGAGAAAACCTCACCGATGGTGTCTCCAGTTTCGAGGCTGAAGGCGATCGTATGGTTTATCGTTACCAGGGAACGTTCAGTATCGACGCGCAAAATACTCTGGCGTTCGGTGCTGAAAGAGAAGACACAACCTCTCGGGGCGATGAGACGTCGATTGATGGACTATTCGCTCTGTATGAGTTCAAGCCAACCGAGCAAATCACGCTGACGGGTGGTTTGCGGATGGACGATCACGAACGATTTGGCTCAGAAACCACGGCCCGCTTGGCGGCGGCCTATAATCCGACCGAAAGTTTGACCTTGCGGGCAAGTTGGGGGCAAGGTTTCAAAGCGCCGACCATCTTCCAAACGACATTCTTCTGCTGCGGCGCTACCGCGCCGAATACGGATCTTCAGCCCGAGACGTCGGAAGCGTTTGATATCGGTCTCGATTGGCGGTCCGAAGACGGCCGCACTGAGGCAGGCATCACTCTGTTCGACCAAGATACGGAAAACCAAATTGATTTCTCATTCGCACTTGGCGGATATGAAAATATTGCCGTCGTCGAGTCCCAAGGGGTGGAACTCTACGCGGCCCATCAATTGACCGATTGGTTGAGCGTCTCGGCTGATTATGCCTACATTGATGCGAAAGATGGAGACGGCGATGCCCTGGTTCGCCTGCCCGAGCATTCAGGTGATGTGACGGTCTCGATCGATCCTGACGGACCCTTCTCAGGTGCTTTATTGGTTCGATACAATGGCGAGGAACCGAATACGGATGGGACGATTCTCGAAAGTTGGACCCGGGTCGATTTGACCGGAAGTTACGATCTCAATGAGAAAGTTGAACTGTTCGGGCGGATCGAAAACCTGTTTGACGAGGAATACCAACAAATCCTCGGATATGGGACGCCAGACCTGTCAGGCTCGATTGGTATTCGGTTAAGGTACTGATCGCGTGTTCAGGCTGGCAATCCTCCTTTTTGCATTCATGGTCGCTGGTTGCAGCGGTCCGGGCACCGTGGTTTCCCCTTCCACGGAGCGCCCAATGCGGATTGTCAGCCTGGACTTTTGCGCTGACCAATATGTCCTCAAGCTCGCCGATCCGGAGCAGGTGCTGGCCATCTCGCCAGGGGGCGTCAAAGGCTTTTCATATATGCGCGATGAAGCCGTGGGCGTGCCAACCGTTCGCCCCGTGGCCGAAGATGTCCTGATCTTAAAACCTGATCTTGTCGTGCGATCCTATGGCGGTGGGCCAAATGCGGCAGCGTTTTTTGAGCAAGCCGGGGTTCCGGTTTTGCAAGTTGGGTGGGCGTCCAACATTGATGGGGAAGGCGTGGGCGCCATACCCAATCTCATCCAGCATATGGCCGACGGTCTTGGCCATCCAGAACGCGGGCACGCTTTGGTGTCTGAGTTTCGCGCGCGGCTGAATGCTATTCGCAGCCAGAACGATGGAGAGTCTGCGCTGTATATGACGCCAGCCGGTGTGACGACGGGGCCAGGATCTTTGATGCATGAAGTGATCAATGCTGCCGGGCTCGCAAACTTTCAAGAGACCCCAGGCTGGCGATCGTTGCCGCTCGAGCGACTTGTCTATGAACAACCCGATCTCATTGCTGCTGCATATTTTGAAACGCAGACCAATCACCCTCATGGCTGGAGTCCATCCCGGCATCCGGTGGCCAAACAACATCTTACGGAACAGGGCGTCATTCAGCTGCAAGGGGCTTGGACGGCGTGTGGCGGTTGGTTCATTCTGGAAGCGGTTGAGACCTTGGCGGCAGGGGTCGGGCAATGCGGTCTAATCATTGGCTCAACCCCGGTCTCTTATTGGCCAGTGTCGTCGCCATTTTTGCGGCGTGTTTGCTCGGCTCCACGTCGCTCCCGGCGGATCGCGTGCTCGCGGCTTTTTTCGGGGGCGCTGATGCAGGAGACCGACTGGTTGTCTGGGCCATACGTTTGCCGCGGGCTCTGGCAGCCTTCCTCGTTGGTGCAGCCCTTGGCATTAGTGGGGCCGCTTTGCAGGGCCTATTGCGCAACCCGCTGGCCGAACCTGGCGTATTGGGCGTTTCCGCGACCGCATCTCTCGCCGCGACGTTCTCTCTCTATTATGGCCTCGTGGCGCTGGGTCCGTGGATCCTGCCGGTCTTCGCCATATTGGGCGCACTCTCCGCAACGGCGTTGCTCGCTTTGGCTGCCATTCGAACGCGGTCCGTTGTCACACTGGTCCTCATCGGCGTCGGCTTATCGAGTTTTTCTGGCGCTCTGATGAGTTTGATGATGAACCTCGCGCCAAATCCATTCTCGCTCTCAGATATGATCAGTTGGATGCTTGGCTCTGTCGCCAATCGGAGTTTTCAAGAGATCATTTTTGTCGTGCCGTTCCTGATCGCCGGAACGGCGATCCTTCTGGTGACCGGTCGCGGGCTTTCGGCGCTGACTCTGGGCGAAGAGGCGGCGAGTGGCGTTGGTCTCAACCTCCGCAATCAGCGCATTTTCACCGTGCTTGGTGCGGGCCTGGCGACGGGTGCATCTGTTGCGCTGGCCGGCGCCATTGGATTTGTCGGAATCGTCGCGCCGCACATTATTCGTCCTTTTGTTGGGCATGATCCGGCGCGCTCACTCGTCCCATCGGCCTTGCTCGCAGGCTTGTTCTTAGTCGTCGCGGATATCGGCGTGCGCTTGATCCCAACGGACATTGAAATGAAGCTGGGCGTGGTTGCGGCTCTGATTGGTGCGCCAGTTTTTGTCTGGATTGCAATGCAAAGGCGGAGCGTCAATGACTGAGCTCGTCGTTCAAGACCTAACCGTCCAAGTGAAGGACGCGACGCTCGTCGATGCTGCCAGTTTCAGCCTATCGCCAGGGGAGTTTGTGGTGCTGCTTGGTCCCAATGGCGCGGGGAAGACCAGTCTCATTCGCGCGAGCTTAGGGTTGGAGCGTACCGCTCAAGGCAACGCCACTCTGGGCGGCGAAATTACGACACAGCTTAGTCCGATCGAACGGGCGCGTAGGGTCGCATACTTGCCACAGATCAGACCGCTGGCTTGGCCGAACTTCGTCCGCGATGTCGTCGCTCTTGGGAGGTTCAGTCATGGTGCAGCGATTGGTCGGTTGAATGCCGACGATGCGGCTGCGGTCGATCGCGCACTAGCGGCCTGCGACTTAACCCATTTGGCCCATCGCCGCGCAGATACGCTCTCAGGCGGCGAGCTGGCGCGGATGCATTGCGCCCGCGCCTTCGCTGCTGAAGCGCCTTTATTGGTGGCGGATGAACCTATTGCGGCGCTCGACCCACGTCATCAATTCCGTATCCTCGATATGATCACCGATTATGTAAAATCAGGCGGCGGCGCGCTCGTGGTTCTCCACGATATCCAACTCGCGGCGCGGTATGCGACCCGATTGATTTGGATGAAGCAGGGGCAAATTGTGTCCGATGGCTCGCCAACAAACACTCTGACATCTCAACAATTGAACTCAATTTATGGTATCCGCGCAAAGGTCGATGGTCTTCGCATAGATATGGAGGGTCCGGTTTGAGCCCCATCGCACAGACCCTTTATCGATGCCGGAAATCGGTGCGCGAGTGAGTGCAACCGCCCTTATGCTATTCGCTTGGGCGATCGAGTTCGCTCTTGGATATCCACATTGGCTCTATGAACGCGTCCGGCATCCCGTCGTCTGGTTTGGCAGTCTCGTTACGATTTTGGACAAAGCATTCAATCAAGCCCATTGGCCTCATAGCGTTCGCTATTTTGCAGGTTTGGTATCTACGTCGATATTGGTTGGCGCATCGGTGGGACTTGGCTTCTGGTGCGCCGCGCTCTTGCCGAACACCTGGTGGGGGTTTGGGCTTGAAGCGGCGATCGGGGCGAGCCTGATGGCCTCGCGCAGTTTGCATAAGCATGTCGCGGCCATTGGTAGGCCTTTAGCCGACGGAGACATCGAAACAGCTCGAGATGCTGTATCAATGATTGTCGGCCGCGATCCAAACCGTTTGGATGAGGCAGGTATCGCGCGGGCGAGTCTGGAAAGCCTCGCTGAAAACACATCAGACGGGGTCATTGCTCCGCTATTTTGGGGCGCATTATTCGGCCTTCCCGGTCTGGTTGGATACAAAGCGATAAACACGCTCGATTCCATGATCGGTCATTACAATGAGACCTATTCCGCGTTTGGCGGGTTTGCAGCCCGATTGGATGATGTCGCGAATTTTATTCCGGCTCGGATCACTGGCTTTCTTTTCTCAGCGGTCAGTCCAAACTTTACGGCGTTTAAGACAATGCTGCGCGATGCACGCGAACACCGGTCTCCAAATGCGGGATGGCCTGAAGCGGCAATGGCAGGCGGACTGGGCGTGCGGCTCTCAGGACCGCGCATTTACGAAGACCGCGTGAATGACGAGCCGTGGCTCAATGCTGACGCACGCGATCCTAACGCCGCCGATATTGTCAGAGGATTACGTCGATATTGGTACGTGCTCTCTGTTGCTGCGTTCGTTTTGACGTTTATTGCGGGGGTTGAGAGCATATGAAGCAAGATCTCGTTCATGGCGGCGCCATTGATGTCATGCGCATGGACTATCCTGACGCTCCAAAGCCGTGGATAGACTTGTCGACGGGCATCAACCCGTGGCCATATCCGAATATCAAACTGTCTCGGAAAGCTCTGACACATTTACCAACGAGCGCTGATTATCAGGCGTGTCAGCAGGCCATGGCCACCGCAATCGATGCGCCGCCACAAACGCTAATCCTCGCGCCCGGGAGTGAGCTCCTTATTCGATTATTGCCCGATATGCTCTCTGCGGAACGGGTGGCGATCCTTTCGCCAACTTATGGTGATCACAGTGAGGCTTGGCGCCGCGCTGGGGTCGAAATCATGCACAGTGAAAACCCGCTCGGTCTGGCTTCCATGGCTGATATCGTCGTCGTCACACAGCCCAACAATCCCAATGGGCGGGTATTTACTTTGCAGGCTTTGGAAAGCGCGCGCCAAGAGCTTGCGCGCCGAGGGGGCTGGCTGATTATTGATGAGGCCTATGTCGATCTACGGCCTGAGCAAAGTCTCGCGCGACATGAAGCAGGCGCGGATGGACTCATCCTGCTACGCTCGTTTGGGAAGTTTTTTGGCCTGGCAGGTTTGCGCTTAGGGGCGATGCTGGCACCTGAAAGTCTCGCTGATGCAATGGCGAAAAGATTAGGTGTGTGGCCAATCTCTGGGGCGGCATTAGAGATCGGCACACGTGCCTATTCCGACGTAGACTGGCAGATTCAAACGCGAACGCTTCTGGCCAATGCGGCAGCACGTTTAGATGCGCTTCTGAGCGAGGCGAATATACGCGTCATCGGTGGCACCGAATTGTTTCGCTTCATTGAGCACCCAAATGCGAATGACGTGTTCGAGCATCTTGCACGGCAGGGGATTTATGTTCGTCGATTTGCCTGGTCAAAGCAGCATTTACGCATTGGATTACCTGCTAACTCAGAAGCCGAATGGCGGTTACGAGCAGCCCTCAGCCTTTTAGATTAAGAGGCAATCCTGCGGCGACGAACTCGACCTGATCAGAGATGGCGGCCACGGCCTGATTGAGCCGCCCTTGTGCATCGCGGAAGGTGCGCCCGAGCGGCGTTTCTGGAACCAATCCTAAGCCGACTTCATTGGATATGGTGATGATCGGGATCTCGCTGAGTCTAATGAGGTCGCATAAAGCAGTAGTCTCGGCTTCGACATCGCGTTGATGATGCATCAGATTTGATAGCCACAGAGTCAAACAATCGATCAGACAAACATCGCAATCTGCTGTCGCTCGTTGAAGTGCCGGGGCGAGATCCAGCGGTGCTTCTATTGTTTGCCATCCGGAGCCGCGCTCAGCCTTATGATGGGCGATACGATCAGCCATTTCCGCATCTAGGGCTTGCGCCGTGGCGATATAGGCCCATTGCGTGCCGATTTGCTCCGCCAGCTCCAAACCGCGTCGGCTTTTGCCAGAGCGGGCGCCGCCAAGAATAAAATAGGATTCAGCCATTCTCCGCAGATAACACGTCGAATCCGTTGACGGGGAAAACAAACGAGAGAAGCGGCGTTACGCCGCGACTTGATCTTGGAGCCAAGAATCTATTGCTTTTCTATCGTTCGTGCCTAACGACAAAACTCGATCCATTGTTCAATAAACAGCGTGAACCTGACCCGTATGTTACCTCTTCCGCTTTCTCAAATTCTCGACCCAACGCTGTTAGGATTGGGGCGTTTGCCAGCGCGCGCCACGCTGACGCCGCTCGAGGATGGCAAGAGCCCAGGCGCTGGACACTCGAAGTGGCGGCAATCTCTGGATGGACAATGGCGATTTCAACTCGTCTCGCGGCCCGGTCTTGCACCGGACGGTTGGACCGCTAGCGAAACGGTGGAGGCGCCCTGGCGCGACATCACCGTTCCCGGGGTTTGGACAAGACAGTCGACTGGAGACAAACCGCATTATGCCAATTGGCGCATGCCGTTTGATGATCAGAAACCACCCGCGATCCCTGAGGACAATCCGACCGGCCTTTATCGCACGCAGTTTGAGCTGTCAGACTCGTGGTTGGATCGCCATTGTGTTCTCCACATTGGCGGATTTGAGAGCTTGGCCATGGTCTGGTGCAATGGTGCCTTTATGGGGATGGCAAAAGACTCACGTTTGCCGAGTGAATTTGATCTCTCTTCAGCAGTTCAGACAGGCACAAACCAACTCGCGATTATGGTGCTCCGTTGGTGCGATGCGACTTGGATTGAAGATCAAGATCATTGGAATCATGGCGGTTTACATCGTTCGGTCTGGATCGAGTCGCGGGCGCAGACACATGTTCGGGACATCATCATCAACACGGACTTTGACCCTGGCACACAACAGGGGTTAGCGAATGTGCGGGTCGATATAGAAGGCCCCTCTAACGGATATGTCGTGACGACCCGGTTGGAAGATGCGACTGGAGGGCCAGTGTGTGCCCTTCAGCAAGCACCCGTTGCGCAATTCGACACGACGCAATCTGTTGGTCGGCAGTGGAAACAATCTTATGAATTCTCCGGATATGCGGCGTCTATGGATTTGTCAGTTGAGGCGGCGCAAGCTTGGTCGGCAGAGCAACCGCGACGCTATCGACTGATCACCACGCTAAAAGATCCCACGGGCGCTGCGGTCGAGACTCACCAGACTTGGATCGGCTTTACCCGGATCGACACCAAAGGCCGACGGCTCTCCGTCAATGGACGCCCAATTGTGCTGATCGGCGTCAATCGACATGACCATCATCCAGAAAATGGCAAGACGCTTTCAGAAGCGGATATTCGCGCCGAACTGACGATGATGAAGCAGCACAACATCAATGCCATTCGAACGGCGCATTACCCAAACGATCCAGTCTTGCTCGATCTGGCGGATGAAATGGGATTCTATGTGATCGATGAGGCCAATGTGGAATGTCATGCCCGATGGACAGAAGTGGCGCAACATCCCAGCTATCAGGCGGCAATTATCGATCGCACTGCAAGGATGATCGCACGCGACCGTAATCATCCCTGTATTATCGGTTGGTCACTTGGAAATGAGGCTGGCCATGGTCCGGCGCATGATGCGGCAGCGGGGCTCGCCCGCCATCTCGATTCGAGCCGGTTCGTGCACTATGAAGGCGCGGTGTCGCTGCGCCTCAGCTTCCCGTTCGGGCAATCCCCCGAAACGACCCAACAAACCCCCTCCGCCCTTGAGCGCGCCGCCACGGACGTGGTCTGTCCCATGTATCCACCGATCGACCATATCGTGGATTGGGCCCGCTGGGCTGAAGATACTGAGGAAGACGATCGGCCATTACTCCTTTGCGAGTATTCCCACGCCATGGGCAATTCTAATGGGTCCATCGCGGCCTCTGTCGATGCGTTTTTTGCCGAACCGGCTTTGGCCGGGGGCTTTGTTTGGGACTGGCGTGATCAAGGCTTGGCGGAGCATGATGAGGACGGACGGTTCTACTGGGCCTATGGCGGGCATTTCGGCGATACGCCGAATGACGCCAATTTTAACATCAACGGCTTAGTCGGTCCTGATGGAGCACCACATCCGGCGCTCCGCGAATATAAGTGGGCCGCAAGACCTGTGGTGAGTGAATGGATCGGTACTGGCCAGATGCGGTGCGAAAATCGCCGGGTCTTCACAGACACGTCCGATCTGTGCCTGCATTGGTGCGTCTCGCGAAATGGCGTGACGATAGAGGAGGGGACTTTGTCGCCGGTTTTGCAACCCGGTGAAACGCGCGAGCTAAGCCTGCCCGTCCAGGCGGAGATGGGCGGCGATGGCGAATGGCATGTGACGGTCTATTGGAGTTTGGTTGATGCGACCGACTGGGCTGAGGCAGGTCACAGTGTGGCTTGGGATCAAGACTTAGTAGGGGGTGCGCCCGTTGCGCCAGCCGTCAAAAAACAAAGCGCTGATGGCTTTTCTGTTCTCGCCGGCGAGCTCTTGCATGCCGGTAACCCGGTCTTCGCGGCACCGATCACCGCCTGTGTCTGGCGCGCCCCAACCGATAATGATGGGGGTAAGCCCGGGACGCGCCCATTATTCCAAAGCAAGACTAGCGAGTGGGTTCGCTATGGCTTGAACGCCCTCCAACCTGGTGAGCTGCGCATGGAACAATCTGGCGAGACGGTGCTGATAACGCGTGATTGGGCGGGACTAGACGGTGAGACACTCATCCATCGCAGCGAATGGGCTGTGAGCGATGATCAGGTGAAGTTTGACGAAACCCTGATCATTCCAGACGCTTGGAAAGACTTACCAAGGGTGGGTATCCGGTTCGAGCTCGCCGAACGTTTGAGCCAATTGCACTGGTACGGTTTGGGACCGGATGAAAACTATCCGGATCGATGCGGGGCTCAGACGGTTGGGCTCTGGCGTTTCTCTGTCGCGGATCAGTATCATCCCTATGTGCGTCCACAAGAGTATGGCGCGCACGAGCAATGCCGTTGGTTCCAGCTCCTGGATGAAACTGGGACCGGGTTTCAATTCGCGCTAGAGCGCCCATTGAGTTTCACGGCCCGACCGCATCATGATGTCGATCTAAACGAAGCGGAGACCTTGGCGGAATTGACGGCGGCCGGCACGACCGAAATTCACATCGATGCCGCGCAACGCGGGTTGGGGACGGCGGCGTGCGGCCCGGATGCTTTGCCAGAATACTTGGTCGGACCCGGCACTTATCGGTTCCGCTGGACGCTGAGCGCCATTCAACCAGACTAGATTTGCCTATTTCTTCTGAACCGGTTCGAACTCGTACAAGGAGATGCCGCGCGCATGCGCGTCGAATTTGAGCTTGCGATTCAGTGGGGCATGCGCCCGAGAGGCGCAATTCTGTCGATCGCACAAATAGCAATTCACGCCGATAGGGGTTGGCTTATTATCGGTCATATTCAGGCGGTCAAAATAAACCAGGTTCTCGGCATAGGCCTTGTCACAGCCGAGCCCAATGGCAACCCGCGCTGGCGGGCGACCATGATGGCCCCGCGAACGGTTAAGGGCTTTCGAAATCGAAACATAGGTCGTTTCATCCGGCATCTGAATGAGTTGTGTCAGCGTCTCGCCCGGCTGTTCAAAGGTGCGATGGATATTCCAGCGCGGGCAAGCGCCGCCAAACTTTGAAAAGTGAAACCGGCCAGCGCTGAAGCGCTTCGAAACATTGCCGGCCGCATCAATGCGCAGAAAGAAGAATGGGATACCCTTGGCATCTGGCTTCTGCAGGGTCGTCAGGCGATGCGCCGTTTGTTCGAAACTGGTGCCAAATCGATGGCTGAGCAGGTCGACATCGTAGCGTGTGCTCTCGCAGGCTTTCAGGAACGCGTTATAGGGCATGAGCAATGCTGCAGCGAAATAATTCGCAAGCGACACGCGTACGAGGCCGACCGCACTCTCTTCGGTTAAACCTGAGCCCAGTACAATTTCTTCAATCAATTCGCGATGTTCGAGCAATCCAAGCTGGAAGGCGAGCTGAAATTGACGTCCCGTTGGGTGCAAGAGTTCCGAGATATCGATGCCGGACCGATGTCGATCAAAATAGGTGAATGAAGACGGCATGGCCGAACTTGGAAACACGCGAATGCGGAGTTTGTGCTTCTCTTCCAACCGTTCGCGAATAGCGACTTCGATCGGTTTCCCGCTAACCGTAAGCTTATCGTAGAATTTTGACGCGGTCTCATCGAGATTGGCGAAATAATTGCTCCGATCATGTAGAAATTGGCGCACTTGTTCGACCGGGCGAGCGCTTTCTTCCAGCAGTTCGACCTTTTCGCGATCTGCAAGAGGGTTGGCATCAGAATAGGCGCGTAATGCAAGTTCGCGATAGCGCTCATGCAATCGCAAAAAGGCTTTGATCGTCTCTGGGCTGACCCCGACCAGGTCTTCAAGCTCTGTTTTCGAGATTTGCGCGCCACCAAAGACGGGGTCACGAAGGGCGTTGACCAATTCATTGACCAGCCCCGCATCCATGTCTTGAGCGAGGTCAGCGACATTGATGTCGAACTCTTCTGCGAGCTTCAGCAACAAGGCCGCACTGACGGGCCGCTGATTGCGTTCAATCAAGTTGATATAGGTCGCAGATACATCGAGTCGCCGCGCAAACTCAGCTTGAGTCAGGGTCAATTGCGTCCGAATGCGCTTTATGCGCGGGCCGATAATGAGCTTCTTTTTCATTCAGCAGGCCTATTACAAAATTTACAAAAACACCATATCGAAATTTACATAACAAACAGTGAAACCCAGTAAAAATGGGCGAACACTGGACGTGGCACGCGTTTTGTAAATAAACCACACATGTTACAAAACAGGAGTGCGCTGTGCCCGACACATTGATCAAAGACGCTGTTACAGCAGCCAAGCCAACCCCTCGCCATCGCCGTCCAGCGGAAGTTGTTGGAGCGATTCCAGCTGAGTATGAGCGCGTGCTGAGTCACCGCGCTTTGCTATTCATTGCGGATCTAGAGCGGCGATTTGGGCCGCAGCGCAAAATCCTGCTTGAGAATCGTAAGCTTGCTCAGATGCGCTTCGATGATGGTGAGATGCCAAGCTTCCCACTTGAGACTGAGCATATCCGGAAGTCAGTTTGGGAAGTCGCACCCGTTCCGAAGGCGCTTCAAGATCGCCGTGTTGAGATTACCGGTCCGGTTGATCGTAAGATGATGATCAACGCGCTGAACTCCGGTGCCAAAATGTTTATGGCTGACTTTGAGGATGCCTCCTCTCCAACCTTCTCCAATATGATTGAAGGCCAAGCCAATATGCAGGATTATGCTGCCGGCACATTGGCATTCGATGATGAAGCCCGCGGCAAATCTTACCGTCTGAACGATGAGACCGCGACCATGTTGGTTCGCCCTCGCGGTTGGCACTTGGAAGAGGCGCATGTCACGGTTGATGGCCAGCCTATGTCTGCGAGCCTGTTCGATTTCGGTCTGCACTTTTTCCATAATGGCAAAGCCCTCATGGAGCAGGAAAAGGGACCCTTCTACTACCTGCCAAAAATGGAGAATTACCAAGAAGCGCGTCTTTGGAATGATGTCTTCAATTTTGCTCAAGCGGCGCTTGGCATTCCAAACGGAACAATCAAAGCGACTGTTCTGATCGAGACGCTTCCTGCGGCCTTCCAAATGGACGAGATCCTTTATGTGATGCGCAATCACATTGTCGGCCTAAACTGTGGCCGTTGGGATTACATTTTTAGCTATATCAAAACACTTCGGAACCACCCGGAATATGTCCTGCCGGATCGTGCGCAAGTCGGCATGGATCGCGCTTTCTTGAAAGCTTATTCGCTGAAGCTGATCCAGACTTGTCACCGTCGCCGTGCTCACGCCATGGGCGGTATGGCTGCGCAAATCCCGGTGAAGGGTGATGAAGCCGCGAATACAGCGGCCTTTGATAAGGTGCGCGCCGACAAGAAACGCGAAGCTCAACAAGGCCATGATGGTACTTGGGTCGCGCATCCAGACCTCGTGCCGGTCGCAATGGAAGTGTTTGACGCAGAAATGCCGCAAGCCAACCAAGTGCTGAGCCAGCGGCAATTCCCGAACATCACAGAAGAGTCATTGCTTTCCCCGCATACTGGGGATGTGACTGAGGCGGGTATCCGTACGAATATCTCGGTTGGCATTGAATACACAGCCGCTTGGCTGCGGGGCCGCGGCGCTGTGCCGATCCACAATCTCATGGAAGATGCCGCCACCGCTGAGATTTCTCGCAGCCAGCTTTGGCAATGGCTGACCCATGGCACTGAGTACAAGACCGAAAGTGGTGATTCGATGGTCTTTGACCGCGCCGCCTTTGATCGCCTGCTCGAAGACGAGCTTGGAAAAATCAAATCGACGCTTGGCGACAATTCATATGCCGATGGCCGCTATCCGGAAGCCACTGAGGTCTTTGTCTCGACCGCGACCGGCGAGACCCTGGCCGACTTCCTGACCCTACCGGCCTACGACGTGCTCAACGAGCTTTCTTAGTTTTTCAATTCAACCAGACACCCGAACAAATCGAGGATAGTAAAATGACCCAACGACCAACTTATAAGCAGCTGATGGAAGAAACCCTCACGCGCTACCCAGAAGGCCGCACTCGCGCCGGATTGAGCATTGAGGACGTGGTTCAGCTGAAGATCCAAAACACCTACAACACCCATCTCGACATTGCCCGCGCTATGGCCGGCGTCATGCGCGAAGACATGGCGGCATATGACGAAGATTCTTCAAAGTTCACTCAATCTTTGGGCTGCTGGTCTGGCTTCCATGCACAGCAAAAGATCAAAGCTGTGAAGCGTATGCGCGGCACGGCGAAAGGCACGTATATCTATCTTTCAGGTTGGATGGTTGCCGGTCTGCGCAACACTTGGGGGCACCTCCCAGACCAGTCCATGCATGAGAAAACCGCTGTGACCGACTTGATCCGCGAGATCTATACGTCGCTGCGCCAAGCCGACGAAGTGGCACTGAATGACCTGTTCCAAGAGCTGAAAGCTGCGAAAGAGTCAGGCGCTGATCAAGCTGCGCTGGACGAAATCATCTATCGCATCGATACGTTTGAAAGCCACGTTGTGCCGATCATTGCAGACATTGATGCTGGCTTCGGGAACGAGCATGCGACTTACTTGCTCGCGAAAGAATTGATCCTCGCCGGGGCTTGCTGTCTGCAGATCGAGAACCAGGTCTCTGATGCGAAACAGTGTGGCCACCAGGATGGTAAAGTTACGGTTCCACGCGAAGACTTCATCACCAAGCTGCGTGCTTGCCGCATGGCGTTTGAAGAGCTCGGCGTTGACGAAGGCGTCATCGTTGCACGCACAGACACCCTTGGCGCTGGCCTGACGCAGAAAATCCCAGTCTCAAATGAGCCAGGCGATTTGGCTGCTGAATATATCAAGTGGGTTGAGACCGAAGAGGTCACCGATGCGAACCCGCTGAAAGAAGGCGAAGTTGCTTTGATGCGCGATGGCAAAGTCGTACGTCCA
>JABSQA010000269.1 GCA_013213825.1 Henriciella sp. | reverse complement strand
CTGGACTTCGCGCGTTTCGGGCAATTCATTCTCGATGGCGGCGTGATTGATGGCAAACGTTTGGTGCCAGAGAATTGGATCGAACAAGCGACCACAAAACGCATTGGCTATAACAATCCAGGCCAAGGCTATGGCTATCAATGGTGGACCTATGACAATGGAGCGATCGCGGCGCGCGGGATTTTCGGACAAGGAATCTATCTCGACCCAAATCGAAATCTGATCATTGCAACCAATAGCAGCTGGTCCACCGCTTTAGGCTATGAAGATCAAGAAAACCCCAATCGCGAAGCGTTTTACCAAACGGTCGTCTCAGCGATCGACGCGGAGTCGACCCAATAAAGACGACTTGGCCGCAAGTGCGCATAGGTCCTATCGCAATTCCCTGCATTCTCAGACGCAAACATCCGCTTATCTGAGATTGGGATAAGGAGCAGACCATGAAACATTTCGGCGACATCGCATTTACAAGCCAGGTCAAAGCTGAGCAAGCCGCTCGGGGGTCACGCGAGATGTATGAAGGCATGGTCCAGCGTCCTTCTCCCGATGGGTTTGGAGACCGTGAAGCTGCCTTTATCGCGGCCCGTGATAGCTTTTACATGGCGACGGTCAGTGAAGACGGCTGGCCTTATATTCAACACCGCGGTGGGCCGCGTGGTTTTTTGAAATTGCTATCGCCAACGCAGCTCGGTTTTGCCGATTATCGCGGCAATCGCCAATATGTCTCCGTCGGCAATCTGCATAATGAAAGACGCGTTTCCTTATTCTTGATGGACTATCCAAACCGTGCGCGTTTGAAATTGCTCGGCCATGCGCGGGTGCAGGAGGCTGCTGAAAATCCTGATCTCGCAGAACGGCTTGCGATCGAGGGCCAAGGTCATGTTGAGCGGCTTTTCACTCTGGATATCGAGGCGTTCGATTGGAACTGTCCGCAATTTATAACGCCGCGCTTCACCGAGGAGGAACTCGCCGCCAGCCTCAGTCCGATGGTTGAAGAGTTACAAACCCTTCGACAGGAAAATGCGTTCCTAAAGCAAGAGCTTGGGCGTTAGCTCAATCGAAACTCGCCATCGATCGGACGGATCTCCGTCGGCCCAACCCAATCGGCATGCGCGATACGGATCGAATGAATCACCGCGTCAATCTCCTGCCGCCAGTGGTCAAGGAATTGCGCCAAGCGCGGAAATCGCGGCGCCGTATCCATGGTTTGCCAAACAAATGTCTGAAGCAAAGAGCGATAATCCGGCCGAAAATAGAGAATTTCTGTGGTCAGGATCCCTTTTCCACTCAGCTGAGCAGCAAAATCACTGTCAATTTTCATCTAATTTCGACTCCATTCTTGAATCACAAGGAAACGATGCCATCTGGCGATGAACTGGTAATTAACAAATGAATACAATGACTTATCAGCATCTCATAAAGAGTGCTGCTAATGCCCACGTCCCCGCCCTGAGTCGGCGGTGTTTTTTTTCGAAAAATTCATTGTCTGATTGTTGACGTGCGCGCACGCGGAACCTACTTGCATGCCATCGTTAGCAGACGAGGGGTGTGAGTGCTAACACTCATATCAGGCTAGCGACACAGACACTTAAACCGACGAACAAGAGGGTATTACTCATGAAGTTCCGTCCACTTGGCGACCGTGTATTGGTTCGCCGCGTTGAAGAAGCCACGAAAACCGCTGGTGGCATCATCATTCCAGACACTGCAACAGAAAAGCCGCAAGAAGGCGAAGTATTGGCAGTGGGCAATGGCGCCATTGGCGACGACAATGAGCGGGTTCCGCTCGATGTGATGCCATGAGACAACATCCTGTTCGGC
>JABSQA010000268.1 GCA_013213825.1 Henriciella sp. | reverse complement strand
CATCCGCAGAAGGAAAGCCGGAAGCGCAGGACGTGGATGCTTAAAGTGGATTTCGAAGGTTGACTGCTAGGGATTAGAATCTTTGCTTCTGCGTCTTCGATAATTGCTCAGGTGGTGGAATTGGTAGACACGCCACGTTCAGGTCGTGGTGCCTTCACGGGCATGCGGGTTCAAGTCCCGCCCTGAGTACCATGCTTCGCTCGGAGATCTGAGAGAAAAGGATTGAAATGCCAAAATGATGATTTAATTCTGGGCGTTCTTGTATGGCAGACGAACTGAATATGTATAAGCACGATGCGAATGTATAAGGCACCACCGGTTGTGGCGCGCGCTTCTGCTTTTGTCTGCATTCCGAGCATACAAGTCGTCCGACTGTAATCCATTAATGGCAAAATACCCGAACTCACGCGGTAAGTTTCAAAACCGCAACCGTGGACCGAAAGGTCTTAGACGTAATGACCGCATCCGCGCCCCAGAAGTGCGCGTTATTGGACCCGAAGGCACTAACCTCGGTGTGATGTCTCCGAAGAAGGCTCTTGGCTTGGCCCAGAAAGTAGGCCTCGATCTGATTGAAATCTCCCCCGGTGCTCGCCCGCCTGTTTGCCGAATCCTTGATTTCGGTAAGTTCCTCTACGAAGAGAGCAAGAAGCAGAAGGATACCAAGCAGGCGACCACTAAGCTCAAGGAAGTGAAATTCCGTATCGGCATCGATTCGCACGATTTTGAGACGAAGGTTCGCCGTGCCGAAGGCTTCCTCTATAACTCCAATAAAGTAAAGCTTTCGCTCCAATTCCGCGGTCGCGAGAATGAGCACCCCCAGCTGGGGATTGAGCGTATCAATCAGGCGCGTGATGCACTGTCCGGTGTTTCCTCTCCTGACGGCGAGGCTCGGCATGTTGGTCGGCAAGTGACTCTGATTCTCTCGCCACTTCCCGAGAGTAAACGTGTTCTGAAGTATACCCGTCCGGATGATGACTTCGATGATGGAGATGATCACGAGGTGGATGACGAACACAACGAGTAAGCGATTCCAGTACCCGAAATGCGCGGCGGAGCAGGGCAGTTCTGGCTTGGCCTCCCTGCGATATCGCGAGGACTCTCAGTCTTTTTCATTTTCGCCGCTTGTGTGGTCGCAAGCGGCGTTTCTGTGTCCGCGCGTCAGGTTCAGATCGAGGGGCGAGGTTACCGTGATCTTGCCTCTGTCGCGGCGAATTTTGGCATGCAGGGCTATTGGCTCAAGGGGACAAACATCTTCCGGCTGAAAAGTCGTTGGACGATAATTGACTTCGGCACCAATCGTAAGATCTGTGAACTGAACAAGATGCCGGTTTACCTAGGCTTCCCGACCGTTAAGTCGGGAGAGAGGCTTTATGTCGCGGAGGCGGATATTCAGCATGCGTTAAAGCCGATTTTGACTCCGCAGGTTTTCCCGGAGCGGCCGGGGTTGAAACGGATCGTAATCGACCCCGGTCACGGAGGTAAGGATAGTGGTGCGCGAAATGACCAACACGGGCATCAGGAGAAGCAGTTGACGATGGATGTCGCGAAGCGTCTGCAGACTCTTTTGGAGGAGGTTGGCTATGAGGTGGTTTTGACGCGGAGAGATGATCGCTACATTCCGCTGGGCGAGCGCCCGCGTATGGCAAACCGAGCGAAAGCGGATTTGTTTATTAGCATCCACTTCAATGCCGCAGCGTCGAGCTCGGCAGCTGGCTACGAGACCTTTGCGCTCACTCCGCAATATCAGGCGTCCTCAAAATACTCCAAGCCCGGTGCCAGAGACCGCACGCGGTATCGTGGAAATGATCAGGATACTTGGAACACCCTGTCGGCCTATC
>JABSQA010000267.1 GCA_013213825.1 Henriciella sp. | reverse complement strand
CAGGCTCAAACCGTTATCAATATCTGGCTGAGGCAGTACAATCGGATCAGGCCACATCACGCACTAGGCATGCGCCCACAAGTCCCGGAAACCTTACTTCAAAGTGGCCCATAAACCGGGGGCTGGACAATCTACAATACTAGGAATTGCGCCTCAACCAAGAAAAGTTAAGCCGCGAATGGATCGTTTAGCGAATTCAATTTTTGCTCGCGAGTACGACTTACAAGCGTCCGCTTTAGGGCGACACCAGACGTCCTTTCGATGCGATATCGGATTGGCTCGCCAGTCGCATGGGGCGTGGATTTGGGAGAAATCCATGTCATCGTTCGTTTCAAATGAGGCTGACCCACTATCAGAAAACAAAGAGAAAGCGTGTTGCGGCGCACCAAGAGGGCAGAAGCGTCCTTTTAGACCACGAGAAGTTTGGGCCATTCGAGCACGTCTTGAAATGCTGGGCCAAATTCGAAATCTCGCCCTTCTGAACCTCGCAATAGATAGCAAGCTGCGCGGATGTGACCTCGTTAGCCTCAAAGTCTCCGACGTATTTTCTGCGGGATCGGTTCGAGAACGTGCAATGGTGATTCAACGCAAAACGTCACGCCCAGTCCAATTTGAAATCACGAAACTCACCGCTACGTCTATCGTAGCGCATGCCCAACACTCAGGATTGAGCAAGGACGACTTCCTGTTCCCCAGCCGCAACAGCAAGAGCGAACATCTTTCGACCCGCCAATATCACCGCATAGTTGATTCCTGGGTTCGCCAGATTGGTTTGAAGGTTTCAGACTACGGAACACATTCGTTACGGCGTACCAAGGTCGCCCAATTGTATCGAAACACTGGAAACTTGCGGGCTGTTCAATTGCTTCTTGGGCATGCCAAAATCGAAAGCACGATCAGATACCTTGGGATTGAGTTGGAAGATGCGCTTCAAATTTCAGAGGCGCTTGAGCTATGATGAGAGGCAGTCCTGGGGCGAATTTAGGACTCTCTCTACGTTGCCCCAGTCCATGAAACTTTGGCAATCGGTGTTTTAGATTTTCCGAATATCAGAATGCTCTGACCAGTTTTTTGTCGGTTCGCGTTTTGTAATATGTGGGGTCCACGAAAACTTCGTTTTGGTTTCCTCACACGAACATCAACGTCGGCCCCAGATTCGTTTCAGGTCGCTATAATGGAAGTCCCGAGTTTATGAAGAAGTCTTTGATCGCAACAATCGTCTCCTCTGTACTGTTAACATCCGCGTGCGCGACACTTGATGAAGCAATGGGTGCATCAAATCTCCATGGCGATACCACTGGAATGAGCTGCGAAGACATGGCGAAACGATATACCGAGATCGCAAACTCACAGCGGCGCGTTCAAGCCGCAGCTCGACTTACAGGTGGCGACACTTACGAAATTCGTCAACAGTATGCAGAGGTGTTGACGCAAGTCCGGGACGCGCAAATCGCGGCGGGGTGTTTATAGATGATTGAGGACCGGCCTTACTCACTTGTGCAAATTTGCCGTCGCGACACCGTCAATGAAAATAGGAGAGCATCTGGAGTTTCGTTGGTTAAAGGCGTAATTCTAACCGCGTCTTTGTTGCTCGTTAGCAGCTTGATGGCCAGCATGGCTCAGACGATGGGGGCATTTGAGCGGTTCATACAAAATAATCAGTCGTCAATATATAGAGCATCTCCAAAAGGAGATATCGCGCAACTCAAAATCTTCCGCATTGAACGTGGGATCGCTTTCTATGAATGCCGAGTAGTCAAGCCGAGGCGGGAGGTTCAGAACTTAGTTGGTCCAGGCGATCGGGTCTGCAAAAATGGTCAAATTGATCTCAAACGACAATTAATATC
>JABSQA010000266.1 GCA_013213825.1 Henriciella sp. | reverse complement strand
TTTTGCTGAAATATCTGACCTAAATACCGAGTCTCTTGCATCGCTCAGTTCTATAGAAGTGAGCCGCTTTACAGGGTGAACACGATGATCAGCAAGCTACCAAAGCTAGTCTCTATCGGCTTAGCCACGTCGCTTTTGGGCACTGGATTGGCACTCGGTGAACCGGATCCGGGAGCGCACCAAGGCAAGAAGATGTTGCACAATTCTACTAACGTTGAACGGCCTTACAAGGTGTGCAATCGGAACGAAGATGTACGCTACATGAAAGTCTACGTTGGTCGTAACGCTCGCGCGGTGGAAGTCCGATATGGCGAGTGCAAGGAGTTCAAGGCGAAGCAGATTTCAGTTGATGAACCGCCGAAAAAAGAGCGAGCGGAGTAGACTGCGTTTGCAGCGAGCTTGTTCCGAAAAGACATGGGTCTGCTTTCCGTCTTCGCCGACGGGGTGTTCGAAACGTATACAATCTAGTTGCATATCAGAGTTCAAGCTACGGCGTGGCTTGTCAGGGAATGTCATCTGTTAAATTGGCCGCTGTTAGCTAATTACCAATGTAGACGACTATCTTGGATGATTAAATAGCCCACCTCGACAGTCTCCCAGATCGCTCAATCCTTGTCCCTAATTATCGATCCAGCGCTCACACGCAACTCACACGCAACGCGCATAAGGTTACTGATGGTAAACGACGTTTAGCATGGAAAAATTTTCTTAAGGTCCTGTTTTTAAGATTTAATATAGATTTCAAGCGTGCCGTTGGCGGATTGAAAATCCGCGTGTCGGTGGTTCAAATCCGCCCCCGGGCACCATTTTCCTCGGTGTGTAAAGCGACAATCTTAGTCGGATTGATCGGTATTGTGCGCGAAACGCCCCTCTATGAGGGGCATTTCTGTCCGAAACCAAGTCTGTCGGATGTGCCGCTAAGACGCCCGATCCACTTTTACAAAGCTCATTGCGAAGGCGGCGAGACAGAAGCTGGCTGCGCCAAAGAGCACGGCCAATAAAGGTACGCCGCCAACGACTGGCGCGAGATTGTTTTCAAATGTCCGCAAGATCGGGCCCATTGTGCCGCCAACGAGGATTTGTGGGAGGACGATGAAGAAATTGAAGATGCCCATATAGATGCCCATTTTGCGGACGGGGAGGGCGTCTGCCAAGATTGCATAAGGCAGGGCCAAAATTGATCCCCAGGCCATGCCGAGGCCAATCATTGGGATCAACAATCCGTATTGTGATCCGAACAGATGATAGCCGACAAACCCGACGGCGCCGGCGAGCAGGTTGAAGGCGTGAAGACTGCGCGTGCCGACTTTGCGCGCGATGCTGGCGATAAAGAAGGCATAAATTGCTGCGACTCCGTTTTGGACAGCGAACATCACACCGACCCAATCACCTGCATCTTGGAAGGCTTTGGTCGATGTATCGCCGCCATCCCAACCAAACGCTTGAAGCGCGACCGCGGCGGTCGTGTAAATCCACATAATGAAAAGACCGAACCACGAGAAAAATTGCACCACCGCCAATCGCTTCATGACCGACGGCATCGTGGTCAGGTCACCCAATACGTCTGACAAGAAATTTCGGGCGTTGGCGTCGTCGCGAACGAATAAGGCATTCAAAAGAAACAACAGTCCGAGGAAGACGGTGCCACCGGTAATAATGTAAAACTGTTGATCACCCTCAAATGTGTAGACGGCATAGACCAGCGCCGCACCAAGCAGTGTGATAATGGCGCCCCATCTAACGAAAAAACCTGCTTCTGGTCGCGCGCTGGTTTCGATCCCACCCTCTTGTTCGAAGATATTGTCTTCATCTTTGCCGAACGCTTCAAGTTCGTCGGGCGAGTATTCTTTGGTCGAAAACACA
>JABSQA010000265.1 GCA_013213825.1 Henriciella sp. | reverse complement strand
TGCTCATGCAACTATTATAACAAGTGAGTCTGAATATGTCTTGGGACATATTGAACGTCACACAGTTTTTTTGAGGAGGACGACGCGTGATCAAACTCTATGATTATTGGCGCTCATCAGCGTGTTACCGGCTCCGGATCGCCTTCAATTTGAAGGGCGTGGCTGATGAGTCCGAGGAGGTCAGCCTGCATCCTGATGTGTTGGCACAAAACAGTGACAGCTATCGCGCCACGGGTTCCCACCGTCATTGTTGAGGGGCAAACGCACACGCAGTCCATGGCCATATTGGAATGGCTGGATGAAGCGTATCCTGAGCCGCGTTTTTTACCCGAACATCCCCATCACCGGATGCAGGCGCGAGCGTTCGCCGATACGGTGGCTTGCGATATCCATCCGCTCAATAATTCGAGTGTTTTGGAATATTTACGAGAAAATTTCTCAGCTGCGCCGGACACGATCAAGGATTGGTACGGGACGTGGGTGTCTCGTGGCTTCGAAGCATTGGAGGTGCATGCAAAAGCGTCGAAGTCGGCTTTTTTATTCGGTGATGCGCCGGGTCTCGCTGAAATTTGCCTGGTTCCGCAGATTTACAATGCACGGCGGTTTGACCTTGATCTCTCGGCGTTTCCGAAGCTGCTCGAGATTGACCTTAAATGTCAGGACATCGAGGCCTTTCAGAAGGCCACGCCAGAAGCTGTGAAACCAGATTAATTGCGTTGAGCAGATTTCAGGACATAGCCCTGATCGGTCAATTCAAACATGCTGGCTATATCGGGGTGGCTGACCCGCGTATCTGAGTCATCGGGAACGAGGTTCTGCTCCGACACATAGGCCACATAATGCGTGCGCTCATTCTCAGCGAATAAGTGGTAATAGGGTTGGTCTTTTGCTGGGCGAACTTCTTCCGGGATCGACTCATACCATTCGTCGGTATTGTTAAAGACCGGATCCACATCAAACACGACACCGCGAAAATCGAACAAACGGTGGCGTAAAACCTGACCGATTTGATATTTTGCCTGACGCATTGGGATAGCGTTCGGAAGGTCTGGAACCTCCGACGTTTCGATAACCGGCTGTGATTTCGAAGGTTTTTGTCCCCCGAAAAGGCGCATAAAGCGTTTCATGACCGTCGATCCGTAGCTCACCCTTTATTTGTGTGCTACAGCTTTGGTCAACATACAAGATTTGGTCAGCACATGACTACAAATAAAGTGCGAGATGACCGGAAAGCGAACCGCAAATCCGGGTCTCGTAAGCGCCGTAGGCCACCGCTCTATGCAGCGGTGGATATGGGGACAAATAATTGCCGTTTACTCGTCGCCGCGCGTCGCGGGGACGGTTTTGCCGTGCTTGATTCACACTCTCAAATCGCTCGTCTTGGTGAAGGTCTGGAAGCCACGGGCCGATTGTCCGACGCATCGATCGAGCGCGCGATGGATGCGCTTACGAAAATATCCAAAAAACTCAAATCCAAAAAGGTTGGACACGTCCGTTGTATCGCCACCGAAGCCTGTCGGCGGGCGGAAAATGGACCCGCTTTCATTCAACGCGTGCGCGAAGAAACGGGACTGACCTTTAAGATTATTGGTCCGGAAGAAGAGGCGCGTTTGGCTCTGATCGGGTGCCACAACTTGATTGAGCCGGACACGGATCGTGTCTTGGTTGTCGACATTGGGGGTGGATCGACTGAACTCTCATTCGTCGATGCGCGGCCCGCGCATGAGGGGGGACTTGAAGGCCTGTTAAAAAAGCCGCCCATTCTTGCCTGGCGCAGTTTGCCGGTTGGTGTGGTGACCCTGACGGAAGCCTTTGCGCACCTCCCGGAAGAAGACGCGTATCCGCAAATGTTGGCGCATGTGATGGAACAGATCGATAAGTGGAAACGCGCGCCA
>JABSQA010000264.1 GCA_013213825.1 Henriciella sp. | reverse complement strand
ATGTCCCTGGAGATTTGGTCTCTGGCCCTGCCGGAAATGGCCCCATCCCGCCAAACGCGGCCTTAAACTTTGAGGTCGAATTGATGGATGTGGTGCCGGTTCAGTAAGACAACATCCCAAAAAGAGAGGTTCAGGAGGTAAGGCATATGAAACGCGGAATTTCCACCACGGGCATCGCCTTCGCAGGATTGTGTCTCGCCAGCTGTTCCTCATTGCCAGATATGTCATTGCCGAGCGTTCCGACCTCGATCTTCTCTGGCTCGGGCGAAGCGGCCTGTCCGACGATCGCGTCAGGTCCTGCCGCCTATGAGCCACCTTTCCCGGATGATTGCCGAACAATGAACCGAACCGCGTCGGGTGTGCGCTACATCCCGATCGTCAATGGCGATGTGAATTCAGGGTCGCCTGGTGCGGATGCGACCATCGTGGTCAATTATGAGGCGTTTCTGGCGGACACGGGTCAGCTGATCGACAGTTCCTATACGCGCGGTGAATCCAGCGTTTTTGAAGTGCGCGAACTGGTGGATGGCTGGGCTGAAGCCGTTCAACTGATGAATCCGGGTGATGAATGGTTGGTTTTTGTCCCGGCAGCGCAAGCCTTTGGGTCTGAGCCACTGGGCGATTTGATCCCAGCCAATTCCGACTTGGTCTATCGCGTCGACTTAGATGGGTTCCTCTCTGCCACAGACCTAGCGGATGTCGCGGAGGTGATGCCGCCCGCAGATGGGCCGGACATGGCGGCCTGGCAAGCCAGCTTTCCGTGGAACCCCGACCGTGAAGATGGCACCGTATTGCCAAGCGGGGTCACCATCGTCGTGTTAGAACAAGCGGGGCAAGAGGGACGGGCGCCTATTCCTGGTGATCGGGTGGTCGTGCATTATGAAGGCCGGCTTGCAGAAACGAGCACATTTTTCGATAGCTCTTGGTCTCGCGGCGAACCGACAGAGTTTGTCGCCGGTGAACTCATTCCAGGCTTCAATCAAGCGCAGGCCTTGATGAATGTAGGGGATCGGTTCTTAGTCCATATCCCAGCTGACCAAGCCTATGGCGCTGCTGGCGCGGGCGATGACATTCCACCAAATGCTGATCTGATGTTCCAAATCGAGCTTTTGGACATTCGCTAGCGGCCTAGGATGACGGGCGCGACGCCACCATCAGATAATTGACTTTCGTGTCGCCGGAGAGGCGCCATTGATCGAGCAGAGGGTTGAAGCTCACACCTTGCGGAGGATCGACGTCTAGTCCGGCTTGCTGCAAAGGTTGTTCGATCTCGTCCGGACGTAAGAATTTCTCGAATTCATGTGTGCCTTTCGGCAACCACCCCAACACATATTCTGCGCCGACAATCGCCAAAGCGAACGCTTTGGCTGTGCGATTCAGCGTCGCAACGATCATCAGCCCGCCCGGATTGACCAGGCTGGCGCAGTCTTTCAGAAATTGATCAGGATCGGCAACATGCTCGACCACTTCTAAATTCAAAACCACATCGAACGGCGCTTCGCCTGATTCAATCAGCTCTTCGACCGTTCCTGCGCGAAAATCGATGTCGAGGCCGCTTTGTTCGGCATGGGTCATGGCTGTTTTGATATTGGCTTCACTGGCATCAACGGAGACCATTTCGGCGCCTAAGCGACGCATGGGTTCGCTGACCAGGCCACCACCACAGCCAATATCGAGGATTCTCAAGCCCTCAAACGGTTTGCGCGCCGCACTGCTGCGGTCAAAATGCAGCTCGATCGTATCGCGGACAAAGCCCAATCGCACCGGGTTGAACTTATGCAGCGGTTTGAATTTACCTTTGGGATCCCACCATTCTTCAGCCATGGCGGTAAATTTGGCCACTTCGCTCGGGTCGATACTGGGGCGTGACGCGGCTTTATTGTCGGTTGAGGTCATAGCTGCCATGAGTTGAGCAATCCTAATTGCGGTTTCGCGCTGAGCCCTATAAGGAAGCGCCT
>JABSQA010000263.1 GCA_013213825.1 Henriciella sp. | reverse complement strand
AAATTGTTGATTCGGGCCGAGATGATTGACCTTACGGTTTTGGGCGCGACGGTTTAGCTCAGAATGAATGTGCTCCGTAAGGGATTGTTTTGTTATTGCATGTTTCTCGGGCGTATAGATATAGGTTCGACCATCAATTTCCGGGTCTCGTCCACCGAGTTCATTGTCAAACGTGGTGCCTTCTAGATAGTGTGCCCAGCGAGCAGATATGATGATTGGAGCGTTTGGGTATTCCTCAACCAGTCTCCAAGCCGCATCGGTCGAGTCGCGACAACCTTTCCACCCGGCGAGCGGTTTGCGAGTTGTAAGCGGAATTGGAAGACATCCATCATAGCTTACCGTAACCAGCTGATAGTCTCGATCTACAAGCTCCGCACGAAGTGTTTTCGACAAAGCTTGTGCGTGTGAGTCACCCAACAAGAACGCCAATTTCCCATCGGACGGGGGTGTCACACAGGCCGTTGCCATATCTTCCGCAAACCCATTGTGGAAACCGCACGCGTCGTCATCTGGCCATTGCTCTGCATAGACGGTCGCGAGTTGCTGCGGATCCGTTTGCTTCGCAAATTGTACGGCATAGATGCCGATCCCGATGAATAGGAATGAGCCTGCGGCGGCGCCGGCAAAGATCGCCCGTCGATCGAACAGGCTCTTATTCCGAAACGGTTGTTCGACATATTTCCAGCTCAAGAAGGCCAGTGCCAAAGAAAGCGCAGATAGAACGAGGAAGAGCGCGGCACTTGGCTCCTCCAGTGTCGAATGCCGTGCATAGGCGAATACGATTTGGTGCCAGAGGTAAGCACTATAGGAGATCAGGCCAATGCCGACAAAAATGCGTTGGCTCAACAGCCAATGAACTGCGGTCTGCCGGCCAGCATAGACAATGATCAAGGCTGTTCCCAAAGTGGGGACGAGCGCATAAAGGCTGGGGAAAGGCGTGTTTGCGTCGAACACAAAGGTGGCAAAAGCAATCAAACCAAAGCCGATTGTGCTAAGCCATTGATGCGTCGGCTGATCATCCTGAGCGCGCAGGTAGATCGCCACGAGAGCGCCGATCAGCAATTCCCAGAAGCGCGTATGCAAAAGGAAGAACGCGGTAGACGGACCGGACGCCACCGTAAATTGCGCGAAGGCCAAGCTGATCAGAGCAATCGCGACAATTGTGAGGACGAGATACTTTCGAAACCAGGTTATGAGTCCGAATAGGAGTAAGGGGAAAATGACGTAAAATTGCTCTTCAATTGCCAGACTCCAGGTGTGCAAAAGAGGCTTGAGTTCAGCTTCTGTCGCAAAATACCCGCTTTCGCGCCAAAACAGGAAGTTTGAGGAGAAGAGCGGAACGGCGGCAAGAGACTGGAAGAAATCGCGGCGTTGTTGTCCAAAGAGCAATATCCAGCCTGCCAATGCGGCGACGGCGAGGACGAGAAACAGCGCAGGGAGTAAGCGGCGCGCGCGTCGCTCATAGAAATTGAGCAAGCTAAATTTCTGGTTTTCCATCTCTTCAAGCAAGATGGAGCTGATCAAGTATCCGCTAATGACGAAGAAGACATCAACCCCGACATAGCCGCCGCTGAAAAGATCGAACCCTGCGTGAAACAGGATGACCGGAATAACCGCGATGGCGCGCAGTCCATCGATTTCACTTCGGTGTGTGAGCTTCATCTGTTGTCCCCAAGAGCCGCGGATAAGTGCATTTGAGGCGGTAAATGCAAGAAGCATGCAATTTACGAGCAAGGAGTGCAGACCGGTGTTTTGCTCTTATAACCTTCCATTGCTTCAGAAAATTGAATGACCGCCCTTGGCGGTTGAGACGCTCCGACATTGACAGCGGCGAAAGAAGCGAGTAAGCGCTCACACGCATTGTTTGGAGCCCGTTATGGAAGAAATTATCCTACTTGGTCTCATTCTTTTGGGCTGGATAATCATTGGCCCCATTTTCGGCATTGTCGCGATGAACAAGACCATCCGTCTGT
>JABSQA010000262.1 GCA_013213825.1 Henriciella sp. | reverse complement strand
AACAGGTGGGTCCCTGATTAATTGGCGAACTGGGGGACGTTTACATCGGCGCTAACAAGATATCGTCCATTCAAGCGAATGACGCGCGTTTTCGGCGCCGTTTCGAGCTCTTCAAATAGAAGGTCGAGTGTCTTTTGCGGGTCGATCGACCACAACCTATCTGCGTGATCTGCGGTTCGTTGATCGCGATAATTATTGGCTGCGATATCTAATGCTGTTTCAGGCTTTATCTGGATCAGAGACTTTAAGGCGTAGTCTGGATGGGTGCGACCGAAAAAACCGCGTACGGGCGACATGGCTTGATCTGCAAGCATGGGTACCGTGCTCACATCCCCAATTCTGGCTTTGGCATTGCGAATGAGGCTTTCCAACTCTTCGCGCGCAAACCGATTATTGTTTTCTGCCAACAAGGCCTCAAGCGTTTCTAGGTCATCGTCTTTGGCGAGCCACCCAAGAAGCTGGCTTTCTGTACTGCTAAAAGAGCCGTCTGTTTTGGCTTTGAAATAATTACGCACGATGCGCTTTGATCTCGGATTGTTCAGCGTTACGCAAAAGATCGCGGCCTCCTTGAACGCGGCGCTATTATTCTTTTCGGCCAAAAGAAACTGAAGGGCAAAATGTTCAAGACCTTCTGGGCCCGCACCAATACCAATAAGGCTATTGGCGGCGAAGATCCGCGTTGTGTTATCGTAATTTGAATTCTCAACAATGAGACGCAGGATTGGCTCGCCAGCTTTGATCTTCAATAGCTTGATCAAACTGATCAGGCGTCGACGTCGATCGTCATCATTGGTCGCGTCCAATGCGTCCAATGCGTCCAATACTCGCTGACGCTCGCTGTCTGTAAACCGGTCTGCGCATGCACTTAAAAATGTGGGGAGCGGAATACCTGTATCGGTCCATGACAGCTGTTTTGCGCCCATGAGCAATTCAAAGACTTTTCGAAACCGGGATTGTGCGATGAGAGGGACCAAAATCGCGCCGAGCGCGCCTGACTGTTTCGTCCATCTGTCCGCCAAACGTACGAGGGCTTCACCAATCCGGTCATCGACTATGATAGATGCCGCTTTGAGGAGCTCTGATGTTTCGTGCGGTTCATTTGCCTCCAGTAGAACCGCCACAAACCGAGCGGCAATGTCATGTTCCGCTGCAAATGCGATACGAATCGCAAAATCAATATCGCGGAGATCATGCCGCCAGGCCTTTGGGTCTTTGCCGCTGAAAAAGTATAAAAGGTGGTCAAAAAGCTTTTCGGTATCGATTGCTGAAAGCGCAGCTTGTAGCGCACCAGGGTCAGCATCTGACAAAAGCTTCAGGGCATTAGCGATCGGACGCGAACTCTGCTCTCCATCCTCACGCAGAGCCGCAAGTCGAGACATAGCATCTGTGGCAATTGAGGTCAGCGTCTGTGCATTCGCTAGATAGGGCGCGTGCAATAAACAACGGGTCAAATATGTGACCCCATCTTCGCTAGTCTCTGCCAGCTGGACCAACCGGGCTTGACCCTCATCGCCCATGGCAGTGATCAATTCATGCAGCCACCAATGAGATCCATATTCGAACCGGCAAAGACCGTGCTGCTCAAGAAGGTCGAAGGCGCCCTCGGGATCGCGGCGCGCTTTGGCCGCTAAGACGCGTGCGTATGTTCCTAGGCCTTTGCTTCTATGCAGCAAAGATGCCGCGCGGTCGATTCCAGGCACATCATCAAACGCGTCTGATAGGACCGCGAGAAGGAAGCCCTCATTTGGCAACCGATCGAACACCATTGACTTGTGGGCGGACCAGATGGGTGCGCCGTGATCGAATGGGAGTTCTGCCAGCCGCCGCAGCGCAACGATAAGGTCATCTTCGCTCAGGTCCAATGCCAAGATCTGATCCAAAAAGCGGGGGCGCAATTGAATGGCGCGATCAAAGGCGCTTTCACTCGCGTCCCTGTCTGCGTATCGCTGGCCCGACTTTTTGTCGTCCGAAGCGATTTCAA
>JABSQA010000261.1 GCA_013213825.1 Henriciella sp. | reverse complement strand
CGCGCGATCGCTCAAGTCCGCCCCGACATTGCCGGAAATCGTTTCCACCGCGAGCTCATCCGCATGTTCACATATCACTTCAGACAGCGTGCCAGAGACGCTTGCCCGGCCAGCGATCGCTGCCTGTTTCGCCGCGGTCACTGAAAGCACCAATTCGATCAGGTCCTCATCGGAAAAGACGGGGGAATTCTCGAGCAGCGGAATTGCAACAGATTCAACGTCTTGCGCCAATTGCACGGCGACACTGTGCGGCATCCGCGGAGAGTTGCGTAAGGTGACAGATAGCGTTCGGCGAACCAATTCGGCAGTGTCTTGGGCGAGGATTTGAATGATCTCATCCGCAAATAGCCGCTCTTCCTCGGTCAAAACATCTGTCGCGATGCGTCGGCACAATCGATGCGCCACCGTGGCGCGTTCTTCGGACGTCTCGCCCTTCATCAGACGAATGATGTCGCCTTCGCTGAGTTCCGGACGCATGCTTTGTACAGTCATATCGCGGGGGTATCCCTGTCGCCGATTCTTATTTGTGAATAAATGAACTGAGCGGGTTAACACCTGGTTTACCAAAGGTGACCGCCCGAAGAAAACAAAGGATGGGAAACGCTCATGCTAGACGGCATAAAAGTGATCGAATACGCGACCTATATGGCGGCCCCTGGTGCCGGAAGCATTCTGAGCGATTGGGGCGCCGACGTGATTAAAGTCGAACCCCCAGGGGGCGACCCGATTCGCAACTTCTTCAGCACGATTGGCACCGACCTTCAGGACAATCCGGTGTTTGATTTCGACAATCGCGGTAAGAAATCCATCGTGCTCGATACACGGACCGAAGAGGGACAAAAAATCTTGCGCGAGCTGGCCGCGGATGCCGACGTCTTTCTCACCAATGTCCGCCCTGGCGGGCTTGAACGCTCGGGCTTGGATTTCAAGCATCTGATCGAGATCAATCCAAAACTGGTCTACTGCACATTGACCGGCTACGGCCTAGAGGGCCCTGATGCGGACAAACCAGGGTTTGACGTCGCCTCGTTCTGGTCACGCGCCGGTGTCGGACATTTGACCGTTCCGAAAGGACAAGACCCATTCGCGCTGCGGACAGCGTTTGGTGATCACACGACGAGTATGGCTGCCGCCGCTGGCATTTGCGCCGCCTTGGTCAAGGCGCACCGTACGGGCCAAGGGCAGCTGGTCGAGGCCTCTCTTTTGCGCGCAGCATTGTTCGCTATGGGCTCCGATTTTGCGATCCAGCTCTTCTTTGGCCGGATTGGCTCGACGAAGTCGCGGCATGAGCAAATCCAACCTTTGATGAACTTCTTTAAGACCAAGGATGACAGTTGGATCTGTATCGTCTCGCGTCAGGGCAATGTGGATTGGGCGCCTCTATGCCGCGTTATGGACCGCGCAGACTTGATTGAAGATGAGCGCTTCACGACCGGCAAAGCCCGGCGCACGCACGCGTCCACACTGGTGGATATTATGGACGCCGAATTTGGCAAATATACCAAAGCTGAAATCGCCCAACGGCTCGATGACGAAGCCATCGCTTGGGCACCCGTTCAAACGCTTGCTGAGGTTGCCAAAGATCCCCAAGTCGCAGCGTCTGGTGCGATCAAACAGGTACCAAGCGCGAGTGGCGATGGAACAAGTTTCGCGTCGCCCGGCTCTCCCATCCGGTTCCCTGGCGCTGAGGATGGCCCGAGAGGTCCGTCCCCACGACAGGGTGAACACTCACAAGACGTGCTGACATCGCTCGGCTATGACCAAGATAAAATTGATGCGCTTTTAGAGGCGGGAGTTGTCCTGTAGGTCGGCATCTGTCTTAGCTTGGTTCTGACGGCGCTAGCCGATCCAAAACACTGGCTGCAAAGCCATGCCCGATCCACGCGCTGGGCAGCAAGACCAGACTCACCAGAGCGGTCGAGAACGCCAATTGTAGCGGCGTCTCCGAAACGCCCATCACGACAGAAACAATGAGCTGAGCGAGCCAAGCGAGCAGGA
>JABSQA010000260.1 GCA_013213825.1 Henriciella sp. | reverse complement strand
TGGGGCTTCGCGACCCGAATGAGCGACACCGCCCTCGCCATGGCAAAATTCCTTTAAAGGCGCTTGGCGATGGCTGACTTTAAAACCCTCGACGATATGGACCTTGCCGGGAAGGCTGTGCTGACCCGGATTGATATCAATGTTCCTGTTGAGGACGGCCGTGTCACTGATACGACGCGGATCGACAAAGTCGCGCCAACCATCCTCAAAATTCTCGAAAAGGGCGGCAAACCGGTTTTGCTCGCCCATTTCGGTCGCCCTAAAGGACAACCCAATCCGGACATGTCCTTGCGCGTGACCGTTCCGGCCTTGGAAGCCGCGCTCGGCAAATCTGTAACCTTCATCGAACGCCCCGATCGCGGCACGATTGATGCGGCAGCGGACGATGCGGTGATCCTGGTCGAGAACACGCGTTTCACGCCGATGGAAGAACAGAATAGCCCGCAAATGGCGCAGTTTCTGGCATCGCTTGGGGATGTATATTGCAATGATGCCTTTTCAGCAGCGCACCGGGCGCATGCCTCCACAGAAGGTGTCGCACAACTGCTGCCAGCCTGCGCAGGTCTGTTGATGGAAGCCGAGCTGAAAGCGCTGGATCAAGCGCTGGGCAATCCGCAAAAGCCAGTTCTCGCCGTCGTTGGCGGCGCCAAGGTGAGTTCGAAGATCGATCTGCTCAAGAACCTCGTTTCAAAAGTCGACGCGTTGGCAATAGGTGGCGGGATGGCCAATACCTTCCTCGCGGCGCGGGGGTACAGTGTGGGCAAATCCCGGTGCGAGCACGACCTCACCGACACCGCCAAACAGATCGAAGCCAATGCGAAAGCGGCGGGATGCGATATTTTGCTTCCGATGGACGTCGTTGTCGCGAAAGACTTTGCGGCAAACGCGCCGCATCGGACTTGCGGTCTGGATGAAGTGTCTGAAGACGAGATGATCCACGACGCGGGGCCGCAAACCGTGGCGATTCTGGCATCCGCCTTGGATGTTGCGAAGACTTTGGTCTGGAACGGACCTCTGGGTGCATTTGAAATGACACCGTTCGATAAAGCGACGGTGCAAGCTGCCCAAGCGGCGGGCACGCGCTGCAAATCCGGCGCTTTGATCGCAGTCGCGGGTGGCGGTGACACCGTCGCAGCGCTAAATCATGCCAATGTGGCGCAGGATTTTACACATATTTCCACCGCAGGTGGCGCATTTCTTGAATGGATGGAGGGCAAACCCCTTCCAGGTGTCGAGGCACTCAAAGGCAAGTAAATGACTGACCATTTCTTCTTCCGCTGGCCCATTCAAGCCGCGGGAGCAGAAGCCCCCAAAAAGACAGCGGTGTCAGTTACAATTTCAACTATTAACCGGGCTGAAGCAGGGACGCTTTCAGCCCTTTTTGTATCTTGAGAGGGACCTACCGATGGTAAATCCACAAATGATCGAACAAGCCGCGCAGAAAGCGGGATTTGTTGCCGCCTTGGACCAATCAGGCGGATCGACCCCAAAGGCGCTTAAGCTCTATGGGATCGATGACAATGCCTGGGTGAGCGATGAAGAAATGTTCGGTTTGATCCACGACATGCGGGCTCGAATTGTAAAATCACCAGCCTTCACCGGCGACAAAGTCATGGGCGCGATTCTGTTTGAGCGCACCATGGACGGTGAGATCGACGGCGTGCCCACAGCGAAATACCTCTGGGAAGAACGCGGTGTTGTTCCATTCTTGAAGGTTGACAAAGGTCTCGCCCCTGAAGCGGACGGTGTTCAGCTGATGAACCCAATGCCAGAGCTTGATGCGCTACTTGAGCGCGCCGTCTCGAAAGGCATTTTCGGCACCAAGATGCGCTCTGTTGTGCACGCGGCCAACCCAACAGGCATTGCCGCCAACGTGGCGCAGCAATTCGAGGTCGGTCTGCAGATTCTGAGCCATGGTCTGGTGCCGATTATCGAACCAGAAGTGACCATCACCATCGCCGACAAAGCCGAAGCTGAAGATTTGCTCCTGGCCGAAATCACTA
>JABSQA010000026.1:2225-31666 GCA_013213825.1 Henriciella sp. | reverse complement strand
CGTTAGCACCGACCTTCCCGCGCACGTCTTTGAACCTCGCGAATGGATTGATCTTGGGCGTGATGTTTGGCGTCGGTGTTGTGCTCGTCTTGGAGTACCTCAACAGCCAGATCAGCACGGGCGACGAAATTGAATCGGTCTTTAAGGTCGCGTTTCTTGGTAACTTCCCGCAGATTACCGGACCCGATCGGAAGAATCCGGGCCAGTATTTGATCAACAATCCAATGTCGAATTATGCTGAGGCGCTTCGAAATCTGAGGGCGTCCTGAATCTTCGCTGATTTGGACGCGACCGTTAAAACGGTCGCGATCACATCGTCGCAACCGGACGAAGGAAAGTCGACGCTGACTTTTGGCTTGGGTCGGATCTCGGCCATGTCAGGCACGAAAACGCTGATTATTGATGGTGATTTCCGCCGCCGGCAATTGTCTTCAAGCGCGATGGACGAGGATCCCGAATTTGGGTTCTTGGAGTGCTTGTTCGGTGAGTGCACGATTGAAGAGGCGATTGTCAAAGATGAGAAGACCGATCTCCATATCTTGCCTCTGACTGCGGACCGCCACACCCCGCGCGATGTGTTCGGTTCCCGAGCATTCGACAAGTTGATGGATCAGCTTAAGGAACAATATGAGCTGATCATTTTCGACACTGGCCCAATTGTGCTGATGGCAGAAACCAGAGTGCTCGCCAGCAAGGTCGACCAAGTGGTCGTGGTCGCACGGTGGTTGAAAACAAACCGCGCGAGCTTGAAAGAGACGCTGACCATTTTGAACGATTTCAAAGCAACCATTACCGGTGTTGCGATCAACCGGGTCGATATGAATAAGTATCATCGCCAGGGCTATGGGCATTCTGGTTATGGGGCTTACGCAAAGTATTATCGAGAAGGTTAGGCTTTGCCTGCAGCTTCTTTCCATTGAGAATGGCCGGGAATGAGATGTCGAAAATTGTTGTAGCTGTTGCAACTCTAGGTCGCCCGGATGACGTTGCCGACTTGCTCGAGGCGTTATCTGAGCAGACCAGACAGCCCGATCATATCGTTCTCTCCGTAACCGATCCGCAATCCGACTTACCTGACCCTGAAATTTACCAAGACGCAGCTGTCTTAATTGGCTCAAAGGGGCTTTGCGCTCAACGCAATCGCGTGCTCGAACACATCAAGGCGGAATATGATTTCTTGGTTTTTTTCGATGATGATTACATCCCCTCCAAGACGACAATCGAGGACATAGTGAGCTTCTTTGAGGCCCATCCAGATGTAGTGGGCATGAGCGGTCGGCTGCTTGCCGATGGCATTTTGGGCCCAGGCTTGTCCAAGCTCGAAGCCACCGACTTGGTAAAAACCTATGATGCCAATCCGCCGTCGGAGGCGAACCAGCAAAAACCCGTGAATGATCTCTATGGGTGCAATATGGCATATCGCGTTTCCGCGATCGGCGCGACCCGATTTGACGAACGCTTACCCGCCTATGGTTGGCTGGAAGACGTAGACTTCTCCAATCAGCTTTTGGCCCGCGGAAAGCTGATCAAAACAGACGCTTTTGTGGGTGTGCATAGGGGCACCAAGCGCGCGCGGTCTAGAGGTAAGCCGCTGGGATATTCGCAGATCGCAAATCCATTATATTTGGCGGGAAAAGGCACGATGTCGAAATCCGATGCGTTGATCCAACTCTCCCGAAACATTATCGCCAACCATGTGAAAACCCTGCGTCCAGAACCATGGGTTGACCGGTGGGGGAGGGTTCGAGGCAATTGGCTTGCAATAACTGACCTATTGCGTGGCCGCTTGGACCCAGAAAGGATCGTGCACTTATAAGGGGATTTGGTTGTCAGAATGAGGCTTCTTTAACGGGGCGCTGAAGCCTTGGGTCTATAAAATAAGAAATGAATTCAGTGGTATACTGATGCGTTTCAAGAGTGAGAAAAAATTTAAAAAAACATCGAGCCGGTCAAATTTGATATGGCAGTTTGTTGAAAGCAAATTGGCGCATTGAGTTGCGCAAAGAAGGTTGGAAGGGGAATGAAAGACGATGAGTAAGAGTGCAAAAAGAACGGTCTTGGTGACCGGTGGGGCCGGGTATGTGGGGTCGCATTGCTGCAAGACGTTTTCGGATGCGGGTTGGGACGTCGTGGTCTTTGATAACTTATCTCGCGGGTGGCGGGATTTCGTCAAATGGGGCCGTTTGATTGAAGGCGATCTGCTTAATCCGGAAGAGCTTGATGCGGCCATAAAGGACGTTCAACCTGACGCCGTCGCCCATTTTGCGGCCTTGGCCTATGTCGGAGAATCGGTTGAGCGCCCCGATATTTATTATCGAAACAATGTTGTTGGCACTCTCAATCTATTGGACGCTATGCGGGCGAATGGCGTGGATAAGTTGGTCTTCTCGTCAACATGCGCGACCTATGGGGAGCCTCAATATCTGCCGATTGATGAAGGGCATCCACAAGCCCCAATCAATCCTTATGGACGCAGCAAATGGATGGTTGAGCACATTCTCAAAGACTATGCTCACGCATTTGGTTTGCAATCCGTGGCATTGCGATACTTCAATGCCGCAGGGGGCGATCCAGATGGGCAGATTGGCGAACGTCATGAGCCTGAGACCCATCTCATCCCGCTTGCCCTTAGAGGGGCTGGCGACGCAGAATACACACTCAACATACTTGGTGATGACTATGATACGCGCGATGGCACTGCGATCCGCGACTATATTCATGTCTTGGACCTCGCCGACGCGCATTTACGGGCTCTGCAATACCTGAATGACGGGGGTGAGACCATCCAAATTAATTTGGGTACTGGCACCGGCACGAGCGTTAGAGAAATCCGCGACAGCGTTGAAGCGGTCACTGGAAAAACTGTAAATTCACAAATCGCACCGCGGCGCCCAGGCGACCCACCGGTATTGGTCGCAGAGCCGAAACTGGCCAAAGAAAAACTGGGCTGGCAAGCTGAAAAATCGTCCGTTGAAAGCCTCATTCGTGATGCCTGGAACTGGCATTGCGCTGAGCTTAATCGTCGATGACATTGCCCTGCCAAACCATTTTGGCATTTGGTACGACACTTGCTGTAAGCAATCAGCGAAAAGCATATTTGGGACGTGGTTGGAGTGAATAGAATGGCCCCGAGAGTGAGTATCGGCTTGCCGGTATATAATGGCGAAAATTTCATCGAGAAATGTATCGACTCGGTGCTGGCTCAGAGTTTCGAAGACTTCGAATTCATTATTTGCGACAACACGTCTGAAGACCGGACGGAAGAGATCTGTCGTGCCTATGCCGATCGTGACTCGCGGGTAAAATATTTTCGCAACGAGAAAAATCTCGGGGCTGCCCCGAATTATAATCTCTGCCTAGAAAAAGCATCAGGTGAGTTTTTCAAATGGATCGCGCATGATGATTGGTTGAGCGCGAACTATCTTGAAAAATGTGTTGAAGCTTTAGATCGCGATCCAAGTTTCGTGATGGCATTTGGTATGCCTCAGGAAATGGTGGATGAGGATACGATTTACCTCGATACGCACTGGACCGTTGATATGTGGGGGTTCAAAGGCCCAGTGGAACGCTTTGCGCGGGCGATGCGTATTGACCGCCTCGACCATGCGATTTTCGGCCTTTTCCGGACTGAACCTTTACGCCGGACAACACTGCATCGCCTTTATTATGGCTCGGATACAACCCTGGTTGCAGAAGCTGCTTTGCTGGGACGCTTTGTCGGCATTCCTGAAGCTATTTTCTACAATCGTAGACACCAAGAACGATCCGTTGCCATTTCTGACAAGCTTGAGCGTTTGCGTTGGCAAGATACGTCCAACACCAAGAAGTTTTCGACCGAGCATCTAAGCCGGTTGAAACATGTCTATGACGTGTCTGGCCGCTATCCAGAAATTGCCCCGCGTTGGCGCATTCTGGCGTCTGTGTTTACGCGGATGGCAAACCCGCAACAAGTTATGCGCTATGTCGCGGAACTGGTGGCGATGTTGATCCCCAACACCTATTGGCGAATTCGAAAATTCATTCTGCAGACAATCGGCGTGATTAAACCTTCGGCTAAGCCGACGAGCTGAGGGCGGTCGAGATGACCCAATTACAAACATCAAAACAGACCGTCATTTGCTATTCAAGTGATCCTGGCTTTTTTCAACCCTCTCTCGCCTCGATCGCGTCTTTGCAGCGCTGGCCAAGTGCCGCCGGCCTGAAGATTATCTATTTGTGCGTGGGTTTTTCTGATGAGCAAAAAGTTGCTGCTGCAGAAATTCTCGAGGCGTTGGGCGTTGAAAGCCATTTCGCAGCCATTGATGAACTCAAATCTTTCGAGACTCCAGAATTTAATAAGACGCACTATCCTGTCACCAGCTTGGCGCGCTTCTATCTTTCCGACTATGTCGGTGATGAAGCGAGCGACATTCTATATGTCGATGGCGACACTTGGTTTGCCCGAGACCCTGAAGCGTTTTTAAAGTTTCCTGTGCCGCCCGGATCTTTAGCGGCGGCTGAAGACCAGGCATTTTTCTATCAAAACGAAGTCAGCAAGCATGGTCGTTTTGTCCGTGAATATTTCGCGGGCTTGGGCGTCACGCCAGATACGGGCTATTTCAACGCGGGAATTATCAAGGCTGGCCTATCCGATTGGCGAGAGATCAGCCAAGAGGCGCTCGGCTTTTTGCGCACCAACTTGAAGGCCTGTCTGTATCACGACCAAAGCGCATTGAATGCGGTCGCCAAACATAGACGGGTTAGGCTTTCAACCGCTTGGAATTTTCAGTCGGCTTTCTTGGACTGGAATTGCAAAGGTCTGGTCGATCCCGCGATTTATCATTTCGTTGGCGGGCGAAAACCCTGGTTGGGCGATGTTGCCGAATGGCGTTTCCTGACGCGCAGCTACTTCGATTTGACGCCATCAGTCGGATCTCACTCCAGCCTCGGATTCAAATCTTGGAATGCAGAAGAACAGGCGCAGTCTGACCAATACGCCCGCAGCCGCCAGCTTAAGTCAAACACGATCTTGCTGCCGCGGAAATTGAGCCGGATCGGCAAATTCAATAAGCT
The DNA here is from genome assembly GCA_013213825.1 of Henriciella sp. GTDB lineage: Bacteria > Pseudomonadota > Alphaproteobacteria > Caulobacterales > Hyphomonadaceae > Henriciella. Next base: position 26,614 of record JABSQA010000026.1, on the reverse strand, counting down.
GGCGAAACTGTCAGAACTCAATTAAGAGTCCAGCTTCGCGCCAAAGTCTGAAAAATGAGTGTGAGAGATGATTAGCTGGGTCAAACAAAATGCGCCCAGACTCATCTCTCGGATGCCAGCTGATATCACTCTGGCGGTGTGTTTCTGCGCAATCATTATCTCCTCGGTTTGGCCATTTGCGTTTTCGATCCCAACAAGTGCGCACTTTGCGGCGGCCGTCTCTTCACCCTGGTTTGAACTTCAAGCACCCGCGCTGAGAACCTTATTGGAGCGAACGCCATTCTTCCTGATCGGGGCTTTAGTCGCTGGAAGAATAGGTGTGTCGACACGGTCACTCCAGCGACCTGCTGCGCTCGTCCTTGGATTCGCTGTTTCAATTGAACTGGTTCAGCTCTTTTTGGCCGACCGACATGCGCGGTGGAACGATTTGTTTTTGGCGGTTGGTTTTTCCACGTTGGGTCTGTTCCTGGGCGCGATCTATCGCCAAGTTGCGGCCCCCAGACTGATCCGCATGATAAAGTTGGCATCTATCAGCGTCCTACTATCGGTCGCGGCATTTCTCTTCGCACAATCTCACGATGCGAAATCGTTGAAGAGTTGGGATTGCGATTTTGCGCTGCATTTAGGGAATGAAGCGAGCAGGGACCGCGCCTGGCAAGGGGGAATCCTCTCATTTTCTATGATGTCCGGCGGCAACGAGATCAGCATTGTGCCAAGCTCCGGAATTGAATCCCCGCTAGAAATCCAACGCGGCGATTTGCGGATGTTCGCAGGTGATGTCGCGTCGTTTTGCGAAGCTGCAAAGGCGACGCAGTCTTTTGAAGCGACCGCACAAATCCGATTTAACGGTGAACAGATGCAGGGCCCCGCCCGAATCTTGTCTTGGTCCAGGAATATCTATCAGCAAAATTTCTTGCTCGGCGAAGCGGATCAATCCGTTGTATTCCGAGTCATGTCCGGTGCTGGAGGGGAGCATGTCACGACCAGTCTAAATGCACCTTTGCCGCAAAACCGCACCGGCGCGCTTGAGGTTGGTGTCGCTTATGATCAAGGGCACATGCGCATCCACTTCGATGGCATTGAAGCCGCCCACACCAATGTGTTTGGTGTGCGAGTGGGCAATGGATTGATCGTCTCACGTGCCCTGTGCATCCTGCTTCTGCTCGGGCTAGCACTGTTGATTGGTGCGCAAATGCTCATCCGTGAGGATGAGCATTCGGACGCGATCTGATTCAAACACGTATTTGAGCTGAAGAGTTGTTTAAAGCGCCATCACTTTCGGATGCATGCCGCGCTTGTTGAGATCCTCTGTAATCTCCGGAACATAAATTCGATTCATGACGATCACGAGTGCTGGGTCGACGGCCACCAAATCATCGGGGCCGATAATTTTCTGACAGGTGATTGGCATATAATGATTATGGCGATTTGGGTTGATATCGACCACGGCATCAATGTCATCGCCGAGGCCAAGTGTGGTTAAAAAGCTAACAGCTTTCGATCCAGACCCCCATAATGCAACCGTTTGACCATTGGTCTTGGCGGTCTTGACCACCTCTTGCCACTTGTCTTTCATTTCCTGGTTGCGATCGCCGAAGGACTGAACCAAAGCACGACACTTTTCCAGGTCATCCTCGATCGCGAGCGGAGCGCTCGGCTCAGCTTGGCTCGGGCGTGCCTCAATGGTCAAATATTGATCGTCATATTCTTTGCCGAGGCTGACAACATCAAATCCGCAACGCCGGAACAGGCGACCTAGTGATCCTGGCGTGAAGTAGGCGCAGTGTTCATAATAAATATCTTCAAACGCACACTGTTCCAAAATCCGCTCGGCTTCAGGGATCTGGAAAAAGACCAGAGTATTTGGACGGCCATCAAGGCTGCGACGGACCGTCGTGAGAAACTCCTCCGCATTTGGAATGTGTTCCAGGGTCATTTTACAGACAATCGCATCGGCATCAGCTTCGCCGTGATGCTCCTGATAGTATTCCGGAATGAGGGTCACGCGCTCCGCGCCAGGTACGCCTTTGATGCGCTCTTGAATGGCACTTGGGTCGATACCAATGCCGCTCACGCCGGCTAAATCCGACAAAAGCAATAGGAATTCACCTTTACCGCAGCCAATCTCGGTGACTTTTTTACCATCGAGATTGTGCTCCTCGATCAAGCGCATGGCCAGATCTTTGTGAAAGCGAGAGAAGGTCGGCGAGAAGCCTTGCGTTTCTTCATATCGGCCAGAATATTCGGTGAGGCTTTTATCGAACCGCGCATTATAGACGAACCCACAATCCTCACAGAAGCAAAGCTCAATGTCTCCGGTCAGGCATGCGGCAGCGTCCGTGGGAGTATCAAACAAGATACAGGAATTGGTGGGCACGGTATCGACACGATAAAAGCTGGTCAGGTGGTCACCACCACAGGCGGGGCAACGGGTGTCAATGCTCGGCTTAGAAAGAGATAGCGTTTCGGTTTGCATTTGCGGACTCAACTTTTCGACTATACGATTCTCGGGCTCGGGACGGGAATGATGAACTTCCCGCCTTTTTCACGATACTCAGATTGTTGCTGCAGAATTTCATCAGCAAAATTCCAAGCTAACATGACCACATAGTCAGGTTGTTCGGTGACCAGCGCCTCAGGCTCACGGACCAGAAGTTGCGCACCCGGCATCATCTGGCCTTGCTTGTGAACATTGCGATCCACCACGAAATCGAGTTCTTTCGAACTCAATCCGCAATAGTTCAGCATGGTCGCACCTTTTGCAGCAGCGCCATAGGCCGCGATGGAAGCGCCTTCGCTTTTCAGCTTGGTGACCATGTCGACCAAGTCTGTGCGCAACCTATTCACGCGGGCCGAAAAGTCCTCGAAATAGGCAGTGCCCGTCATCCCGATATTTTTTTCATCGGCGAGTGCGGCCTTCACGCTCTCTTTTTGATTTTCGAATGGCTCTACGAACAAACGCAACGAACCGCCGTGAATGCTCAGATGTTCGATATGGTTTAAATAGAGACCATGACGGCGGAATAAGTGATCGAGTGCTGTCACGGAAAGATATAATAAGTGTTCGTGATAAATCGTATCAAATTCAACATGTTCGATCAGCGGCTTGAGGTAAGGGGCTTCGATGACGGCAACGCCATTGGGTTTTAACAGCGTTGCGATACCAGCCACGAATCCATTGGTGTCGGCGACGTGCGCCAGAACATTGTTGCCATGAATAATGTCAGCAGATTTTCCTTCGGCCGCCAATTGTTTGGCGAGGTCGAGCGTGAAGAAGTCGCACATAGTCGGCACGCCAACTTTCCGCGCGGCATCGGCAGGACCGTCAGCGGGGTCAATACCCAGCACGTCGATACCATGCTCGACATAGTTCTTCAGCAAATAGCCATCATTGCTCGCCAGTTCGATGACCAAACTATCTTCACCCAGATCCCGCTCAGCGATCCGCGCCAATACATTCTCGCGCGAGTGCTTAAGAAGCGCTGGCGAGAAGCTGGAATAATATGGATAGGCATCCGCGAATAGAATTTCCGGAGCCACGGTTTCAGTGATCTGCACGAGCGAGCAATCCTGGCATACCGCGACCTTCAATGGGAAGGTGAGTTCCGGTTCATCCGCCTTTCCTGGAGCAACCAAACGGTCTGCCAATGGCGTTGTGCCAAGGTCGAGAATTTCGACCAAGTGGACAGATCCGCAAGAGCGACACGCTGTGATTGTATGAGAAAGGCGATCTTTCGCCATCAAAGATGTATCAGACATGATTAAGCGACCGCCTCGGTTTGGAGTTCAAACAATTCGTCGGAAAGTTCGCCGGCTTCAATTCTTTGGCGAATGTGTGCGATCCGCTTGAACTTCTCACCTTCGAACTCTTCGAGCGTCACGCCATGGGTTTTGTATGCATCGTACAATTCTTCGATGCCACGTCGGACTGTCCATTGCGGTTTCCAGCCTTGCAACTTGGTCGCAATGTAATTGCAATCGACGCGATAGTTGCGAACGTCGGGGCTAGCACCATCAGCGAATCCGAGTGAGGATCCCGGAACCACGTCGCGAACAATCATTGCGATGTCGCGAATCTGATAGTTCTCGCTGGTTTGGCCGATATTGAAAGCTTCATTGTGAACCAATTCACGTTCGGCTTCGACAATCGCTGTATAGGCGTGCGCAATATCCGCCACGTGGACGATTGGGCGCCAGGGTGAGCCATCACTTTTCAGGTGAACCTCGCCCGTCGTATGGGCCCAAGCGGTGAGATTGTTGACGACTAAGTCAAAACGAATGCGCGGCGATAAACCGTATGCCGTCGATGCCCGCAAGAAGGTTGGGCTGAATGTATCATCCGCGAGCGGTGCCACAGCTTGCTCGACCGCGACTTTTGAACGGCCATAAGGCGTTACAGGATTGAATTGCCCGCCTTCATCAATGAAATTATCGCCTGAAGCGCCATAGTTTGAGCATGAAGACGCAAACAAGAAGCGGGGCACGCCAGCTCGCTTTGCCAGTTTGGCGAGTTTTATCGAACTTTCGGCATTGATGGTTTCGGTGAGTTCGGGGCGATAGTCGCCCAATGGGTCATTCGACAGACCCGCAAGATGGATGATCGCATCAAAGCCACGCAAAGCCGCAATCGCGGCAGCTTCATCGGCCACAAAATTTCGAATGTCGCGTCCAATGGTTGGGATTTCGGTGATCTCGCCCGCGAAGGTACAATTTTTGAAAAGATCTGCGTCCAATCCTGTGACGTCATGATCTCGATTAAGTAGCATCGGCGTCAGAACTGTGCCGATATAGCCTTTGTGACCGGTGACCAGGATTTTCATTTCGCTTCCCCTTTCCAGAGTTTCCAGGGGGCGTCGCCACTGTCCCAGTAATCATTCAGAATCTGTTTCTCTCGCATCGTATCCATGCATTGCCAGAAGCCCGGATGACGATAAGCCATCAATTGTCCGTCTTCAGCGAGCCGCGACAGCGGCGCATGCTCGAACATGACATCATCACCGTCGATATAATCATAGACTTCTGGTTCGATCACGAAGAACGCGCCATTGACCCAACCTTCACCGAGCTGAGGTTTTTCAGTGAAACTGGTGATTTGGTCACCATCCATCTCCAGGTGTCCGTAGCGTGCGGCAGGGCGTACGGCCGTGAGCGTACAGGCTTTGCCATGAGACTTATGGAACTCGAGCAGTTTGTTTATGTCGATATCGGCAACCCCGTCACCCCAGGTCACCATCGCGGTTTCGTTGCCGAGCCATGGTGCCAGACGCTTAATCCGGCCACCTGTCATCGTATTCGGGCCAGTTTCAACCAAATCGACGGCCCAATCAGGGACTTCATTGTCTTTATGGTCGACAACATCTCCTGATCCAGTGTGAACCGTGATCGACCCACGATTTGTATGATACTCGCGGAACCAACGTTTGATAAAGTCGCCTTTATAGCCGAGCGCGACGCTAAAATCTGTGACCCCGTAGTGCGCATATATTTTCATAATATGCCAAAGGATCGGCATCCCACCGATTTCGACCATTGGCTTCGGTCGGCGTTCTGTTTCCTCTGCGAGACGCGATCCGAAACCGCCAGCAAGAATTCCCACTTTCAACGTATTGTTCCCCATTGATACAAACTAGCCTGCATTCGGCTTTCATCTAACCGTAAAGCAGGGCCTGTGCCACTGTGGAGTCGCTTGTATCTAAAGAAAAATCGGTATTTTGCGCACTATCAGGCCGTTACTGTTTTACAAATGACCCGTTTGGCCGCATCAATCGCACGTTTTTGGTGAGAGATTTGCAGTTTTCCATTGGTTTTGCGGCATTTCTGTCTACTGAGTAAGCGTGACCTTTCTCGCTGCAGAAGCAAGTTGCCTGATACTTGCATCATCGCGATCCGAGGGATCATTCAGTGTGTGAGGAGTTGACGATTGTCCGATGACCAGCAATCGCAGCAAGTGAGTAAGGCCGGTTCAACCGTGCTTCTTGCAACCAGCGCACGGATTATTTCCCAGCTCACGTCTCTGACAATTCTGATTGTTGCGGGCAGATTCCTAAACCCCGAATTGTTTGGTGTGTTTGTTCTCGCAACCATCCTTATGAACATTAGTGCGGCTGTGCAATATTCTGGCATTTATAACTATATTTTGCGCGAGGGGGGCTTACGCGACCATATAAGGACAGCGTTTACGCTGCATGTTTTGGTCGGCGCCTCCTTCATTTTGGGCATCGTGACATTATCCGCTTCGGTCTATCTATCAGGCGGGTCCGCGCTCCTGGCGCTTTTGATCTTATCAACCGCGCCCATTCCTTTCGGCTTCATTTTCACCAGCTGGTTTGAGGCATTATTGCTTCGAAATGGAGATGTGAAATTCTATTACTGGCTCCTATTAGGGACCGACCTGCTTGGCTTCGTGACAACGATTGTCTTGCTGTTTATGGGGTTCCAAATTTGGGCGCTTATCTTCGCAAGATATGCCGCGGTGAGCCTAATTGTCTTGGTGCTTTTGTTAAAAGTACGTCGCGTACCGGTGCCCGGCTTTCGGACGAAGCAGGCGCGCAAGATTTCGGCCTATAGTATCCCCTTATATGGCGAGAAGCTATTATCCATTTTTACCGGATACGGAGCCGAAATCGCTATGGGTGCGGTCCTTAATAGTCGCGCCGTTGGCTTGTTCCGGATGGGTATGAGGACATCAACGGCGGCTTTTGATGTTTTCTCGCAAACGGCACGTGTCCTCATTTGGCAAATGGTCGGCCAATTGGCACGACAAGATCGAATTCATGAACCCATTTGGATCAAAATATTCGCGCTTCTATTCGCTGTCGTGGCGACGGTGTTGGGATTGCTGATCATCGTGGCTCAGCCATTTGTCTTGATTGTATTGGGCGAAGAATGGATCCAAATCGCGCCAATCATTCAAATCGTGTGTTGTGTGAAGATTTTCTCCGTATTCTCACTGGTGGCAAATGCGCAATTGGCCGCCGCGGGTGCGACGAAACTGGTTTTAAAAGTACGCTTTTTTGAGGCATTAACGCTCGCCGCCTCACTTAGCTTCCTGGTATTTTATGGGCCGCTTGGCGCTGCAGCAGCGCTCTTTCGCCCGGTATTGGTGGGAAGTGCGATGCTGTATCAGCGGTTATCGGCGATCACGGAGACACACGCTCGGAAGCTGTTTGTCGAAATCTTGCCTTCCATCATAATAAGCGCGCTGAGCATTCTTAGCGGTACCCTGGCGTACCAATTGTCTCTTGGGCAGCCACTTTGGGTGCAAGTACTGCTCCCGTCATTGGTCGGGGGGCTGACTTTCCTGGGCGTTTCTTTTGTGGTTTTCCGCGCCTGGTTCACCGACACCATTCAGACACTTAGCGAGGCTTTACATGTCACCGACGGTGATCCATCGGACATGAGTCTGCCAAAATAGGCATCGGCGTTTTTGCTGCATCGCGATGTGCCTATTGTAAACTTGCGACTGAATTCAGCATGGACAAGTTTCGACTCGCGTGGTCAAACCGCGATCGAATTCATGAGGCTGAGCATTGGAGATGTCGCGCCATGGACAAAGGGCTAGTTACAATTTTTGGTGGCGCTGGATTTCTGGGTCGTCACGTCGCGCGCAGCTTCGTTGAGGCCGGCTTTCGAGTCCGCGTAGCTGTTCGCCGCCCACATTTGGCGGGCAGTGTTCGCCTTGCGGGGGCTCCAGGCAATGTCGATATCGTTCAGGCGAATGTGCGCGACCAAGCCTCTGTTGAGGCTGCGCTAGAAGGGGCGACGGTTGCGGTCAATCTGGTCGGCATTTTAGTCGAGAAAGGACCGCAATCCTTCGAAGCCACGCAAACCGAAGGTGCAATTAACGTCGCCTCAGCATGCGCAAAGGCCTCGATTGATCGTTTCGTCCACGTCTCTGCGATCGGCGCAGACGCAGAATCTAGCTCGTCTTACGCGCGCTCGAAGGGCATTGCGGAGGCGCGGATCAAAGAGATTTTGCCATCAGCAGTGATCCTGCGACCGTCAATCGTGTTTGGGCCAGAAGATGAATTCTTTAATCGGTTCGCTGCCATGGCCAGCCACCCAGTCTCGAGCGTTTTGCCATTTTTGCCAGCAATTGGCGGCGGTAAAACCAAGTTGCAGCCGGTTTATGCGGCGGACGTAGCAGAAGCCGTTATTGCCGCCGCGACGAACAAAGACCTGAGCGGCAAGACCTATGAGCTTGGCGGCCCGCGTACCTATTCGATGAATGAATTATATGCCTTCATTTGCGAAACAATTGATCGCGACAGATTTCCACTGCCCATGCCATTTATCGCTGCAAAACCACTTGGATTGATGTTTGGAGCGATCTGGTCGCTACCGTTTTTGCCCATGTGGCGCTTGGGTGGGCCACCGATCACAGGCGATCAAGTCGAATTGCTGAAATCTGATAATGTTGTGGCCGACGATGCCCTATCATTCGCCGACCTGAGAATCACGGAATTGGAAAGCATCGAAGCGATCGTGCCGAGCTAGCTCTACCGGTTCCGCCCGTATGGACAGTATCACCAAAAATCGGACAAACTGGGCTCAGCCTAGAGTAAAACGGTTCCGATTTTCCCCCTCACAAGCGCGCTGGGTCTGCGGAACCAATTTCGGTGAATTGGGATTCTGCCATTTGCCGTCTCCGACCGTCCATATAAAAAATTGAACCGCTGGCCATACCGGCTAACCCGAAAAAATAGAATCCCATATCGGGGGAGCTCCCCGAGATCGTGGCGGCGACAATATAAGCAAAACACGCTGATTTTGCGGCTGATGCATAGGCGCGAGTCTCTGCACTTGCTGAGTAATATGGATGTCGAGCAGAATCTTGAAACAAAAAAGCAAAGAAACAAGCATAGAGCAGAGCGCCAATGATCCCGAGATTGGCGATAACGGCAACTGCGAAACTGGAAGTTCGCACGCTGCCTAAGCCAGCCCCTAAGCCATACGTTTCAAAGAAGGCTCGGACCCCGCCCATATTCCACGCCGTTCTTTCGACCCCACTGGCACTGCTCAACTTACTCGTGATGGAGCGATCAAAAGTCGCCACAATCGGGTCCAACAGATCCGGCTTTAGGGCGACTGCAATTGCAGCAGCCAATACAGTAAATGGAATCAGAGACAGGAAAATCCGTTGGTTGGTCGCTGCAACGTGCGGGTTTGTGCTGGCTTGACGGTCAATGCCGAACATAGAACCGAGTAATACAACTGAGAGATATGCTATCAGTGCGACGTATCCGGTCGAGGAAAAACTGAAGAGCACAGTTACAAATGTTGCGAGCGAAAGCGGACCTGTCAGCTCTGCTCGAACGCCAGATCGCCACAGTCTGAAGTTAAACGCAAAGAAGCCGCATGCCATAATCGCGTATGCTGAGGCTTCCGGTAAAAAAGCGGTCACCCGTTTCACCCCTAGAAACTGGTGAGAGAAGAGCTGTGCGTAGTCTGCGTTCCGCACGAAGTTGAGCAGATGCGACAGCCCGGCCGCGAAGGTGACCGTATCGATGAGAACAAAAATCAGGCTCACGCCCGACGCAAACAAGACGGCATTGGCGGCCCGTCGCATCAACGTGTCGTTGTTTATTATTGAAGAGACGGCCGCGAATACTAGAATGCCTGATGAGAAATACACCGCTTGGTTGAAGTTCGCACCGGTTGGCATCAGAGGTACTTCAAGAATACTCTTAAACTGCGAGTTCAACGGGAAAACAAGAAATTCGCCAGCGAATAAGCGTGGCATAATAAACGATGAGCAAACCGCCCAAACCGTGAGTGCGAGAAGAACCAGCCCGGGTGTGCCGGGGCGAATAGACAGAAAAGCGCGATCGAAAGCTCCTTTTCTGATGGCAACAGCACCGAGGAAAAAAGCAAGGCTCAAGTGTCCAGGTGTTAGGTTTGCACCGCCGACCGCTAAAGCGGAGGCTGCGCCAAACAATCCTAAGCACAGGAGAGCGGTCAGCGCCCACCAGGTGGAACGCAATGCCGCCAAACCGCTTAAGGCAAACGCGATGAGGCCGATGAGTGTTATCCCATTTCTCCTATTACGATTATGTCAATCACGCTTTCCTCCACGCCGTTTCGTGAGCTAAAGAAGCACACGGTTCGGCGCTTGTTCGAGATCACGTACAAGCGTTGTGATATGCGCTTTGGTTTCTTGCATCAACATATTCACACGCTCGGCGTCTATACCTGTGGACAGGCTTTGCAGGGCGAGTTCGGCAATCTCGGCGGTCTTCGCACGGTGCAAGTCTCCGACGAGGAAGGGCAGGCGCTCAGCGCGCGCGAAAAATCCGTTCATTTTGGAATCCCAGGCTAAGCCCACATGTGGAATAGCATAAGAGAAGGCGACAATATTCGCGTGCAGGCGATGGGCGATAATGCCGTCATATTTTGCGATACACATCGCCAAATCCCTTGGATGCGCCATGTCGTCCGCGATAGTGACAGGCTCCGCCGTCTCAGATTGATTTTGCAAGGCGTCAGCGATCAAGTTCGCAAACAATACGTCATCCCCGGCACCATTGGTAAAGAGTTCAATCTCGACGCCCTTTGCGGAGAGTATTTGTGCCAAATCCACATAGAATGCGATCCAATCTGACAGGGATTGAATGTCGGTTTTTTGATCCGAATGCAGTGTAAGCGCGCTGGGATGAGTGACCCCAATTCCGATCAAGGGCTTTGGTCGTGTGGGTCGATTGGGAGCCGGATACACGGCGCTGGTTAAGAGGCCAGGATCATTTACCAAATCCCCCGGTGGGGTCTGGAAGGTCCGATCCCAGCGCGCGACGGAGTCTTGATCGCGAACGCGTGCGAATAGCAAAGCATCGCCAAAGGCTTTTTGAAACAAGCTCAACCCCTTTCGGCTGAACGATGATGCCACGCCGACTCCAAAGATGGCTATTTTGAGAGAGTTCTTTCGGGCAATTCCGCAAGCGCTCGCCAGCTTTAATGGGAAATTCAGCAAGCTATCTGCGATCAACTGTCCGCCGCCGATCACAGCCACATCGCAATCTTCTAGATGGCGCTGATAATGCGATTCTAGACGGGTATGGATGAGCAAACGAACCAGCGTCGCTGAAACGAGTGTTTTCAGAAAGGGTGGCAGTCTGTCGAGAACTTGGTGGATACGACGACGCCCTGCGTTCAGTCCCGAACCGTACGCCGTCCGGCCAGCAATATCGCACGATTCAACCTGAATGCTCGGCGCGATGGTGCCGATCGTATGTTCTAAACATTCAGCGATGATCCCATCGCCTAAGTTTGGCGAGTATTTTACATTCAACAGCGCGACCTTCATTACCGGGCTCCGATGCCATGACCAGACCCATAACACGCTGATCCGTCCACGCAGTCAGCTATTGCGGTCACGCAAACATGCGTTGCTTGATCGCGATGTTGAGTCATTCGTGTGGTCTCCAAATAAGCCGGGAAACGTGTCCCGGAAGATGGCCTTTTTTGCTGCAAAACTCTTGCCAGAAACCGATAGGAGTTGGCGCGTGTATTGCAACAGCGTAAGCTTATCCTTGGTAGGACATTCCCCCGATTGAGAAAGGCCCGATGAGCAAGCTCGAGCGTATCGTAATCATTCATGACAGTAATGATGCGCGCGGCGGGGCGACGGGTCTCGCACGCCTTTCCGCGCAACAGTATCGGGCCATGGGGTATGATGTTGTCTTCATAACGGGCGCCACGGATGACGGTTCATTGAATTCGGCAGGCGTTGAGACCGTTGGGATGAATCAAAAGAAGCTGCTCGCTCAGGGAAAGATGGAAGCGTTGATAAACGGCATGCACAATCGCCGAGCTGCGTCTATCGTTTCTGATTGGATCTCGCAAAACGATAGCCCACAGACAGGATATCACCTTCACAATTGGGCGCAGGCCTTATCGCCAAGTATTTTTAGCGCGCTTGAGCCGGTTGCAGCCCGAACGATTGTGTCATGCCATGACTATTTCAACATCTGTCCAAATGGCGGATTGCTGGACTATAAATCAAGCCAACCCTGCACGCTAAAACCAATGTCTTCGGCCTGCTGGTTGAGCCAATGCGATCGCCGCAGCAGTCTACAAAAATATTGGCGGATGCTGCGTCAGATAAACCTCAATCGCCTGGCCCAATTCAGGCAAAGCAAGATGACATTTGTCACTTTGCATGAGGGCATGTCAGACTTGATGCGGTCGATTGGGTTTGGCGCCCGGTCGCTGACCAGCAACCCAAATCCCGCAACGGCTTGGACGGACCAGAGGGTCGCCTGCGAAGCAAATGAGAGCTTTCTTTATGTTGGACGATTGGAGCGTGATAAAGGCGCCGATATTGCTGTGCAAGGGGCCAAAAATGCGGGTGTCCCGATCACATTGGTTGGAGAAGGCGGCTTAGAGCACGAATTGAAAGCGACATACCACGCCGCAAGGTTCGCGGGCTTTTGCGATAAGGCGGAAATTGGAAAAATTGCACAAAAAGCGAGAGCGTTGATTGTTCCCAGCCGGGTGCCGGAGCCGTACGGCCTCGTGGTCGCGGAAGCGGCGCTGAGTGGAATTCCGGTCCTGATCGCGCAGCACTGCCTTCTATCCAAAAGCATTTGCGATAGGGACATGGGCGATTCGTTCGATCCCAATCAATTAGACACGCTAAAACAACGCATTGCAATGTGGGCGTCTGACGATGATTTGATCAAATCCATGAGTGAAAATGCGCGCGCGCATGCGTCTGTGATTTGCTCAACGCCTGATCAATGGATTAATCGTTTTATTGCTATTCTTCAGCAAAAACTCCAGGCTAAAGACTCAAAAGAAGGAGAGCGAACATGACGGACAACGTCGTAGGATCGCCAAATGATGCGTTTGAAGCGCTGGATCGCGCTCTCGATGAGTTACGACGCGAGTTCCGGGCGAATCCAGAGTTCGCTATGCGTGTGGTTCAGGCGCTTGGAAGTGCTGTCCATTTCGATTCAGACCTGAAAACGGAGCTGCTAAACCCGGTTGAACTGGTTGCGAACCGTTCGTCGGAAGAGGTTCAGAGAACGCTGAGCGATATGGAGATTTCTGACCTCAAAAAGCTGGCAAAATCATCTAATTTGGCGACGCCCACGGATCTGTCTGGGCGATCAAAAGACGAAATCGTTGCGATGATACAAGTTCGGGCTGAGCGACGGGTCCAATCACGCTCTGCTGATTAGTCGGGCGACCGCGCAGCCTTCTTAGGATGACCGCCAAGACGTCGACGTACATCGAAGACAATTGTGTCTCCACGTTGATCAAGATGGTGGCAGCCAATCAAATTGTCATCAAAGTCAGGTTGAATTTTTCGCGTAAGTGATTCCGAATAGGTCGACATCGATAAGGCCTCGATGCGCATCAGATTCAATCCATACCCATATGTATCGTGAGAATTATCTTGAGACATGCGATAAGGCTGGCCGTCGATCATCAGGATTCGACCCGCATTTCGAGCGGTTGTGGCGTCGAAGACCACCGGATTTTGTGGATGTGGCGTAATGCTCTCAAAGTCCGGTCCGCTAATGCGATATAAGTGAAGCTCCGAGTTTGCGTCACCAAATGGATCGCTCGATTGGTTCGTGAACAACCACCATTGGTCATTTAGATTGATGATCGTACTGTCGGCAACGATAATGTCATCAAGGATTATTCGGTCGCGTGTCCATTGGTCCGGAAATGAGTCACATCGCCATAATTCTAACCGCTTCGCTTCGGACGGTTCTGGAATCATGTAGAGCGTTTGGTTGTGTTCGAACAGGAATGGGAAGGATAGATGATAGTCTTCTGAGATAATTGGAGTAACATCTTCCAACCCTTGATCAGAAATACGCGCACAAGAAATATGCCCTTTCCGGTCGGCGTAACTCAGTACTTCGAAGAAACAGTAGAGCTCCCCATTCTGCTCCCATAGGAACGGATCCGCGTGATAAGCGTTTTCGTGAATAGCATGAGATTTGGCCAGTGCGGGTGAGAAGTGCAGCGGATTTCCATTGATGGTGCGCAACTCGAACATGCCCGGTCGTAGTTTACGTTTTTCTTGTAACTTAGACAAAAACCGCCAGGTCAAATTTTGAACCACATTGCCTAAATATCGAAGGCCTCTGAGTGGTCCACTTGGCGGAAAGTCTTCGTCTGTTGGCGTTAGCGTTTCAACGTTTGACGGCCAATTGCGGAGCTCTCGAACGACAAGCGCAACCGCTTTCTCGCGCACGAAGGCAATATTGTAAGAGACCAAGAATTTGCTTGGGACGACAGCCCTTGCCAGGCAGACTGGCTCTGTCTGTTCAGCTGTCGCGCAATATAGTCCGATTGGCATGAGTTTTTTCTTGGAAAGTATCGCGTCCAGTGATCTCGAGACGATGTCTTCCGCGAGAACGTCTAGGTGCCATAACGGGGTTTTGCCTAGGCGTTTGAGAAATGCAGTACGGTCAGCCTTCGATAGATCGAGCACCAAATCTGCCGAGAACGCCGCCATCGATGACGAGTCTGTTTCGGATATAACAGGAATATCGGCTTTTGCTTGATCGAATAGAGGCGTCTGCGTGGGATTGGGTTTTGGTGCCAGCTTACGCTCGAGCGTCCACCAAAGAGACTGCAAACGGCCAGGCTCACGTGCGGGAGGCGCGTCCGAGGCGATAAAGCCACAAAGGATCATCTTCTCAGATTCGCAGATGTGTTCAGCCAAGCGACGCATCCAGGGCGCCAGGTTAGGTGGCGCATCGCAGCGCAAAGCGACTCTCAACACCGTTTTTCCGTTCATTTACAATTATCGATCCCATGGGATGCGCCGCGATAATCGAGGCACATCTCATGGAACTCGTAACATGCCAATGCATTGTTGCAACGGGTGATAATTCAAACGATTAGCGGCTTCGTCGGCGATGTTATGCACCACCCCTCACGCTTATTCAGGCGCGGAGTCCTGCATTTCCTTGCGGACGATTTTTTTCACGATGACATCCACTTCTTTGTCGATGCCAGCTTCGCCTAGCGCTTCATCGATTAAGGCGTCCAGCTCGGCTTCGCTCAACTCTTCGCCAGATTCGATCCGTTTGATGACGACTTTGCGGTCGGACTCAATCTTTACTTCGCCATGAATCTCGCCGCCTTCATGCTCGCTAAATTCGAGGACTTTGACGGTTTTCTTCGTGATCGTCTCGCCATCCTCACCGCTTTCATCGACCGTGTTGATGATCTCGATGCGATTGCCGGCGGCCTCTAGCTCCTCACGGCTTACGCCGCCCGATCCATCCGTGTCGAGTTTAGCGATAATGTCGGCATCATAACCGGGGGCGATTTCGCCCTCGGTGAGCAGGCCGTCACTATTTTTGTCGAGCTTATCGAACGCGGTTGAGTCCGCCGCGGAGGGGAGAGCAGCAACCGAAAATACAGCGAAGGCCGCGCCCGCGGCGCTGGCAATGGATTTCAAACGATGGCGTGCGAGGGTCATGGTAATCTCCTGGACCTTATTAGGTTGTTCTTCCAGTCGAGCCTGCTCGATATAGGTGGAGATGAAATGCCGAAGCGCTTCAGAGGCGGTTTCCCCTCTTTGCTTCGTGGCTGCCATGAAGTCTTGCTTCTGTTGGTAGGGCAGTCGGATGTCTAAGCTCTCGCTCTTCTTTTCTCGGCGTTTCATCACTCACCTGATCGTATTGGCTAGACCAGTGGCCCGCACATTTCGGAATCTAGCAGTATATAAAAGGATGATTGTGCCCTGACGCTACCATAAAAGTGTCGGGACATGATTTTTCGACTAAATCAGACCCAAAACCGGGGCGGCGAGAATGAGGCCAATGCCGAGGAATAATCTATAAATTACAAAGGGTAAGAAGCTCATTCGCTTCAATAAGGTCATGAGGGCGTGGATGGAAACGATGCCGGAGACAAAAGCGATGAGCGCGACGATCATGCCGTCTTGCAGTTTCACTATGCTTTGCGCTGAATCGGCGTCCATCAAGCCGAGTGCGCCATAAAGGCCCGCAGCGGCCAGGATCGGCGCGCCAATCAGCATGGAAAATCGGGCAGCTTCGGTGCGTTCATACCCAAGCGCTCGGGCGGCTGTCATAGTGATGCCAGAACGGCTCGTACCCGGGATTAATGCGGCAATCGCTTGAGTGGCGCCAATCAAAACCGCATGGCCGATCGTCATGTCGGCTTCGGTCCGGTCCTTGCCGCCGGCAACGTCCGCCCACCAGAGCAAAAGACCGAAGCCAATTGTTGCGCCTGCGACCGTCCATACGCTCCGCAATTGGGCCTGGATCGCCTCTGGCACAAACATTTCGTGTGCAATGGCGGCAATCAGGGCGAAGGGCGTCGCAACAATAATGCACAGCGCCAGTCTTGCGCCACGGGAGAGAGGTGCCTTTCGAAACCCTGCGCCGATCAGTTCGAACCCTCCGAAAATTGCTGCGAGAACATCTTTGCGAAAATAGATCAGCATCGCCGCCAAAGTTCCGAGGTTGGAGACAGCATTGATCAGAAGTTCGTCGCGCCCTTCGAGTGTGAAGTAGTTGGCTGCGAGAAGAACGTGACCGGATGACGATATTGGTAGCCATTCCGTCAGGCCTTGTACGATGGCAATTATGGCGAGCTGAAGAAATGACATTGGGATCCGTCAATGAAACGCTTAATGGGCAATTGCCATAAATAACGCCAGCACGCACGCTGATTTATATGCATCAAAATGATGCAAATAAGGGATTTGAATGTCCGTGATGTGCAAAAAGCGCACACCCTAAACAGAATTACATACCATTATAGTATATAAAGAACAAATTTTCCCTTGCGGTGGCCATTTCGGATGGGGATAAGCAAGGCTCCACCCTTAGGAGCTCGATATGGCAGAAAAAATGCTGCAATTCATCAAAGTCGATCGCGCCATGCCGAAGAAGCGTTCAGCGAAAACGCGCAAGGGTGACTTTAACGAGATTTATGGCGACTACGCCGCCAAAGGGGCAAAAGCGCAGGCCTCGCGCTGCTCACAATGTGGCGTGCCCTTTTGCCAGCAAGGCTGCCCGCTTTCAAACAATATCCCGGATTGGCTCAAGCTTGCCGCCGAGGACCGTCTTGAAGAGGCTTATGCGGTCTCAAGTGCCACGAATAATATGCCAGAGATTTGCGGACGCATTTGCCCGCAAGATCGGCTTTGCGAAGGCATCTGTACGATTGAGCAATCTGGCCACGGGACTGTCACCATTGGCTCAATTGAGCGCTACATCACAGATACCGCTTGGGATAAAGGCTGGGTCAAACCGATTGCGCCACCCCGAGAGCGCGAGCAATCAGCGGGCATTATCGGCGCTGGCCCTGGTGGTCTTGCCGCGGCAGAACAGTTGCGCCGAAAAGGCTATCAAGTCACCGTTTATGACCGCTATGATCGCGGCGGCGGTCTTCTGGTCTATGGCATTCCTGGCTTCAAGCTTGAAAAAGACATTGTTGAGCGTCGGATCAAACATCTCGAAGACGGTGGCATTGTATTCCGCTTCAATTGCGATGTCGGCAATGACATTTCGCTGAACGAGATCCGCGACAGTCATGACACCGTCTTGATAGCAACCGGTGTCTACAAAGCACGTGACCTAAAAGTGCCGGGGATTGGCGCAGATGGCGTCTATCCCGCACTAGAATTTCTAACCGCATCAAACCGGATCGGCTTTGGCGATGAGGTGGCCGCGTTCGAAGACGGTTCGCTGAATGCTGAAGGCAAGCGCGTTATTGTGATTGGTGGCGGCGACACGGCGATGGATTGCGTGCGCACGGCGGTGCGCCAAGGAGCGAAGGCTGTGACCTGCCTTTATCGCCGCGACCGTGCGAACATGCCAGGATCACAGCGCGAAGTGGCCAATGCCGAAGAAGAGGGCGTCAAATTCGAATGGCTCTCTGGACCGGAAGCGGTGCTGCATACAAAAGCCAATAAAGTCAAAGGCGTGAAAGTTCGCCGCATGAAACTCGGCGCGCCGGATGCGTCCGGGCGTCAATCGCCAGAGCAAACCGACGAAACCGTCGATATGAAAGCCGACATGGTGATCAAGGCGCTCGGTTTTGATCCAGAGGACTTGCCGGTTTTGTTCGGCGAAACGGCCCTACGCGTGAATCGATGGGGAGCAATCCAAGTCGATTTCAAGACGATGGAAACAAGTTTGCCGGGTGTTTATGCCGCGGGTGACATCGTCCGAGGCGCCTCTTTGGTCGTCTGGGCGATCGTCGATGGGCGCGAAGCTGCTGAACACATGCACAAAGCCATGCGAGCGACTGCGCGCGAGCGTAAAGTCGCGGCGGAATAGTCCATGCATTTAAGTTTCTCACCTGATGCCCCGGCCATGCCGGAGATTAGCTTCGACGATTTTCTGGCGGTCGATATTCGCATCGGCACAGTCATCGAAGCGGCTCCGCTTGAAGGCGCGCGTAAACCATCGATCAGGATGCAGATCGATTTTGGGGACGTCATCGGAATTCGAAAAAGCTCGGCGCAAATCACCGAACATTATGCGCCCGATATGCTTCTCGGACGGCAGGTCATGGGCGTCGTAAATTTCCCACCCCGCCAAATTGGAAAGTTCATGTCTGAAGTTCTGACATTGGGGTTTGCAGATGAAGGTGGGTCGATCCGGTTGGTGGGCCCGGATGACCTGATCCCAAACGGGACAAGGATGAGCTGACATGGCCAAGCAATTAGAACACCACTTAGCAGAGCAACAAAACAATGACTGATTTTGTGCAGAATTATCTCGATAACCGCCAGCGTCTGATCGACGGTCACGCGTATAATCCCGAAGATGAGCACAGCGCTTGCGGCGTTGGCTTAGTGGCGGCCCTAGATGGCCAGCCTCGGCGCGAAATCGTCGAAATGGGGATTAAGGCGCTGAAGAATGTTTGGCACCGCGGAGCCGTTGATGCCGATGGCAAGACCGGTGATGGCGCAGGGATCCGGGTCGAGGTGCCGCAGGAATTCTTCCGCTATCAAGTCTCGCGATGCGGCCATAAGCCGACGGAAGACCCCATTTGCGTTGGTCAGATCTTCCTGCCGCGCACAGACCTTGGTCAACAGGAAGCTGCGCGGGCGATTGTTGAGACGGAGATCCTGCATTTCGGCTTCTATATTTATGGCTGGCGCCAGCCGCCTGTCGATGTCTCGATCATCGGTCAGAAAGCGCAAGATACGCGACCGGAAATCGAGCAAATTATGTTTCGAGACGATCGCGCCCGTCCTCCGGAAGAGCTCGAGCGGGCGCTTTATATTTGCCGTCGTCGCATTGAACGCCGGGCGCGGGAAGCGGGGATTCCCAGCTTCTACATTTGCTCGCTAAGCCATAAGTCTTTGATTTATAAAGGTATGTTCTTGGCGGAGGACATTGATAATTTCTATCTCGACCTGCGCGACGAACGCTTTGAATCGGCGGTGGCGATTTATCACCAGCGCTATTCGACCAATACATTCCCGCAATGGGCATTGGCTCAACCCTTCCGCATGTTGGCCCATAATGGCGAGATCAACACGCTGCGCGGCAATCTGAATTGGATGAAAAGCCATGAGATCAAAATGGTCTCTGGCACGTTCGGTGACTATGTCGATGACGTCAAACCGGTAGCGCCGCAAGGCAGTTCGGATTCTGGCGCTTTGGACGCCGTGTTTGAGATTCTGTGTAAGGCCGGGCGCACCGCACCGATGACCAAAGCGCTTCTGATCCCGGAAGCCTGGTCGAAGCGCGCGTCCATCATGCCTGAAAAGCACGCCGCGCTTTATGCCTATTGCAACTCTGTGATGGAGCCGTGGGACGGTCCTGCCGCGATTTGTGCCTATGATGGCCGCTGGGCGGTGGCTGGATTGGATCGCAATGGTTTGCGACCACTTAGATATGCTTTGACTGGTGATGGAATCCTCGCGGTTGGCTCGGAAACCGGCATGTGTCCACTCTCAGGACATGAAGTGGTGCGCCGCGGACATGTCAAAGCGGGCGGTATGATTGCAGCCGACCTGCAAAATGGAAAATTCTACGAGCATGGCGAGATTGTCGACGAACTCGCGGCGAAGCATCCTTACGAGAAATGGCTTAAGAATGTCCGCGATTTAGACCCTGAAATCGGACCGGGACCAGAGCCGCGCCAGTTTGATACTGAAGCGATGTTGCGCCGTCAGAAAGTGGCCGGCTTCACGCTGGAAACGCTCGAACTCATCCTCGCACCCATGGCTGAGAGTGGCAAAGAAGCGATTGGCTCTATGGGCGATGACAGCCCGGTTGCCGTCTTGTCTGAGCAATATCGTCCGCTGTCCCATTTCTTCCGACAGAACTTTAGTCAGGTGACCAATCCCCCGGTCGACCCTTTGCGCGAAGCCCGGGTGATGAGCCTGAAAACGCGGTTCAAAAATCTCGGTACTGTTCTGACCACAGACGAAACCCAACAAGACGTGTTCGTTTTGGAGAGCCCTGTCCTATCGACCGGCATGCATGACCGCTTGGTCGATATGTTGGGGGACGGCGTCCAACAGATTGATTGCACCTTTGACCTGGGCGAGAGCGTTGGCGATGGTCGTGCCCTTAAAGAGGCTCTGGCGCGGATCCGCCAAGAGGCGGAAGATGCGGTGCGCGCTGGACGCGAGCACATTGTTCTCACCGATGAGCATCAAGGCGATGATCGAGTCGCCATTCCGATGATCCTCGCCACTGGTGCTGTACACAGTCATCTTGTGGCGCAGGGCTTACGGACTTTCTGTTCGCTGACAGTGCGTTCGGCAGAATGTATCGATACACACTATTTTGCGGTTCTGATTGGTGTCGGCGCGACCTGCGTCAACGCCTATCTCGCTCAGGATGCGATTGCTGACCGCCATGCGCGTGGCTTGCTTGGCGATATCAGCATTGGCCAGGCCGTGCTCAACTTCAAAAAGGCCATCGAAGCGGGTCTTTTGAAAATCATGTCGAAGATGGGCATTTCGGTCATCTCATCCTATCGCGGCGGCTATAATTTTGAGGCGCTGGGTTTGTCTCGCGCGCTCGTCGCGGATTATTTCCCAGGGCTTGCCAGCCGGATATCTGGCTTGGGTCTGGCGGGGATTGAAGAGAATGCGGTGACCCGTCACGAAGAAGCGTTTGATGAGGATGTCATTGCGCTTCCGGTCGGCGGTTTCTATCGCTTGCGCGCGAAGTCTGAACCGCACGCCCTGGACGGAAATCTCATCCACATGCTGCAAGCGGCCTGCGATCGCGGTGACTATGCCTTGTTCCAGAAATATGCTGAGGCCGTAAATCATCGGGATCAGCCGATTCAGTTACGTGACTTGCTCGACTTCAAACAAGACGGACCGGAAGAGCCGCTTGAACGGGTGCAATCGGTCAACGAGATCCGCAAGCGCTTTGTCACGCCAGGCATGTCGCTCGGCGCGCTCAGCCCGGAAGCTCATGGGACGCTGAACGTGGCGATGAACCGGATTGGGGCGAAGTCGGTTTCAGGCGAAGGCGGCGAAGTGCGCGAACGCTATCGCCCGCTGCCAAATGGCGACAATATGAACTCAGCCGTGAAGCAAGTGGCGTCTGGCCGGTTTGGCGTCACAGCCGAATATTTGAACCATTGCCGCGAGGTAGAAATCAAAGTGGCGCAAGGCGCTAAGCCTGGCGAAGGCGGACAGCTGCCCGGCTTTAAAGTCACTGAATTCATTGCCAAAAACCGCCATTCGACCCCGGGGGTGACACTGATCAGTCCGCCTCCGCATCATGACATTTATTCGATCGAAGACTTGGCACAGCTGATCTACGATCTGAAACAGATCAATCCTGATTGTCGGGTTTGCGTGAAATTGGTGGCCCAATCCGGCGTTGGCACAGTCGCCGCGGGTGTGGCGAAAGCGAAAGCCGATGTCATTCTCATCGCCGGTGGCGTTGGCGGTACGGGTGCCTCACCGCAAACCAGTATCAAATATGCCGGTCTGCCATGGGAGCTGGGTCTCGCTGAAGCCCACCAAGTGCTCAGCCTCAACAATTTGCGGGACAAAGTTACGCTGCGCACAGATGGCGGTTTGCGCACGGGGCGCGACATCGTCATTGCAGCGATGTTGGGCGCCGAAGAATATGGTATCGGCACCGCCGCTCTGGTCGCCATGGGCTGTATCATGGTGCGTCAGTGCCACTCCAATACGTGCCCCGTTGGGGTCTGTACCCAGGATGAGTCTTTACGGGCAAAATTCACTGGGACAGCGGATAAGGTCATCAATCTGATGAGCTTTGTCGCTGAAGATGTGCGCCGGATCTTGGCGTCGCTCGGGCTAAAATCGCTTGATGAGGCCATTGGACGGACGGACTTGCTGGCTCAGGTCTCGCGCGGGGCGCCGCATCTCGATGATTTGGATTTGAACCCGCTTCTCGTGCAAGTCGATACCGCGGCGCCGGTGACATATATGCCGGATCACCGGGAAGAGGTGCCAGATACGCTCGATGCGCAAATCTTGCGCGATGGCGAGCCTTTCTTCGCGCGCGGCGAAAAAATGCAGCTCACATATGAAGTGCAGAATGTCCAAAGGACGATTGGCGCGCGCGCCAGCTCGTCCATTGTTCGCAAATTCGGCGAAAAAGCCCTCCCAGAAGGGCGCCTGCACATCCGTCTTACGGGAAGTGCAGGACAATCGCTTGGTGCATTTAGCGTCCAGGGGCTGTTGCTGGATGTTATTGGCGACGCCAATGACTATGTCGGCAAAGGTCTGTCCGGTGCGACCATCCAGCTTCGCCCACCTACCAATGCGTCTTATCTCGGTGGTGAGAATACGATCATCGGAAATACGTGTCTCTATGGTGCGACCAGCGGTAATCTCTATGCGGCTGGCCAGGCCGGGGTCCGCTTCGCGGTCCGCAATTCCGGCGCTGAGGCCGTGATTGAAGGCTGCGGTGCAAATGGGTGCGAATATATGACAGGCGGCCGCGTCGCCATTTTGGGTCAAGTCGGCGACAATTTCGGCGCCGGGATGACCGGCGGTGTGGCCTATATTTGGGACCCAGAGGCGAAGTTTGACCATGTCGCCAACCCTGATGCGATCGACTGGTATCCGCTCACGGATATGGACCAGCAACATATCGATGTGTTCGAGATGATGTTGGAAATCCATCGTGATCGCACCGGCTCGGCGCGTGCCACGGAACTGTTGAAAGAATGGGATCAAACGCTCAGCGAAACACTGATGATTGTGCCTAAAGAAATTGCAGACCGTGTGCTTAAAGATACGGATTTGAAAAAGGCGGGGTAGAGGAGCAGATATAGGGCTTGCACTTCGCCCCAGACCTCCCCACTTTGGCGGGCGAGTGAGTATAACAAATAGGTAAACCGCTAAATGAGCAAACGCGATTATTACGACGTGCTCGGCGTAGACCGAAATGCGGACGAGAAAGCGCTAAAAAGCGCGTATCGCAAATTGGCGATGAAGTACCATCCGGACCAGAATCCGGATGATGCTGAAGCTGAAGCGATGTTTAAAGAAGTCGGCGAGGCCTATGCGGTTCTGTCCGACGCTGAGAAGAAAGCGGCTTATGACCGCTTTGGTCACGCAGCCTTTGAAAATGGTATGGGCGGCGGCGGTGGCGGCAACCCGTTTGGCGGCGGCGATCCTAACGATATTTTTCAGGACATATTCAGCCAAGTCTTTGGCGGTAGCCCGTTTGGCGGCGGTGGCCGTCGCCGCAATGGGCCGCAGCGCGGCGCGGACTTGCGCTATGATATGGACATCTCCTTGGAAGAAGCCTTTCACGGCAAGGATGCCACCATCAATGTTCCATCCACGGTCGAATGCGGCACCTGTCATGGATCAGGCGCCGAACCCGGTACGCAACCAGAGACCTGCCCCTCTTGTGGCGGCGCGGGCACGATCCGCGCGCAGCAAGGCTTTTTCACCATGGAGCGCACCTGCGGACGCTGTCATGGTCGCGGGACGATTATCAAATCGCCTTGCAAAACCTGCGGCGGCGCCGGTCATGTCCAAGAGGACCGCAAACTGTCAGTAAAAATCCCAGCCGGAGTCGAAACCGGCATGCGCATCCGTCTATCAGGTGAAGGCGAAGCCGGGACAAAGGGTGGGCCAAAGGGGGACCTGTATATTTTCGTCAATGTCAGCGAGCATGATATTTTCGAACGCGATGGTCCAAATCTCTATTGCCGCACCCCGGTCTCAATGGTGACGGCAGCGCTCGGCGGAGAAGTCGAGATTCCGACCATTGATGGCGGTCGTGCTCGGGTCACGATTCCGGAAGGGGCGCAGACTGGCCGCAAGCTTCGGCTGCGCGGCAAAGGCATGCCGAGCATTCGCGGCAATCATAAAGTCGGCGATCTCTATATCGAAATGTTCGTCGAAACCCCGCGCAACCTTTCAGCGCGTCAGAAAGAAATTCTGCGCGAGTTCTGTGAGTGTTCCGGCA
>JABSQA010000026.1:0-2215 GCA_013213825.1 Henriciella sp. | reverse complement strand
CGGCAAGGATTGCAATCCAGAGTCCGAAGGCTTTATGGGTCGGGTGAAGAAATTCTGGGACGATATTAGCGGCGAAGACGAAGCGACAAAGCACTAAACCGATCTTTTAGTTGAGCGCTGCGACTGCGTGGTCTACCACCACAGCAAATATGCTGGAGGTGATGCAGAATGAGCGACAATCAACACGGATTCGCGACAAAACAGATTCATGCAGGCGCGGTCGCTGACCCCGCGACCGGGGCGCGGCAAGTGCCGATCTATCAGTCGACGGCCTTCGTCTTCCGCGACGCCGATCACGCCGCGGCGCTATTCAACCTCCAAGAAGTCGGCTTCATCTATTCTCGCCTGACCAATCCGACCGTCGGCGCGCTCGGGGACCGGATCGCGCAGCTTGAGGGCGGCGCTGGGGCGGTCTGTTGTTCATCCGGTCATGCCGCCCAGCTTATGTCGCTCTTCCCGCTGATGGAACCAGGCCGGAATGTTGTTGTCTCGACGCGTCTCTATGGCGGGTCTGTGACGCAATTCACCCACACGATTAAGCGGTTTGGCTGGGGCGCAACCTTTGTCGATTTTGATGATCTCGACGCAGTCAAAGCCGCTATTGATGACGATACGCGTGCGATTTTCTGCGAGTCGATCGCCAATCCTGGCGGCTATGTCACTGATCTCGAAGCCATCGCCAAAGTTGCGCAAGACGCGCAAGTACCCCTCATCGTCGATAATACGACGGCGACGCCTTATCTTTGCAATCCAATCCAATATGGCGCGACCTTGGTCACGCATTCCTTAACCAAATATCTGACCGGCAACGGCACTGTGACGGGCGGTGCTGTGGTCGACTCGGGCGCCTTTGATTGGACTGCCGCTGGCAAGTTCCCGTCGCTCACCGATCCGGAGCCTGCTTATCATGGGTTAAAATTCCACGAGACGTTCGGTCCCGCGGCCTTCACTTTCCACTCGATCGCGATCGGCTTGCGCGATCTTGGGATGACAATGAATCCGCAAGGGGCGCATTACACATTAATGGGGATCGAGAGCCTGTCATTGCGGATGCAGAAACATGTCGCCAATGCTGAGAAAATCGCAAAATGGCTGGAAGGTCATGCGGCTGTGGCGAGCGTCACCTATGCGGGTCTGGACAGCTCTCCTTATAAAGCCCGAGCGGAACGCCTGTGCCCGAAAGGCGCTGGCGCCTTGTTCACCGTCCAGTTAAAAGGCGGCTATGATGCTTGTGTGAAATTCGTCAACGGGCTCGACCTGTTCAGCCACGTCGCAAATTTGGGCGATGCAAGGTCTCTGGTCATCCACCCGGCATCGACTACGCACCGCCAGCTGACAGATGAGCAAAAAACCGCCGCGGGTGCCGCGCCCGACTCCATTCGCCTATCGATCGGGATTGAGGATGCCGAAGATCTGATGGCGGATTTGGATCAGGCCTTGAACGCAAGCCAATAGGCCAAAAAGGGCGCAAATTTATGCGCCTCCATCTCCATTCATGCTCAGCGCGACGTAATCCGCGATCGCGAGCGATGAGGTTAGACCCGGGCTCTCGATGCCGAGCAGATTGACCAGCGGACTGTTTGACGTTCGTTGAATCACAAAATCAGCGGGGGGGGCTGACGGTCCCACAAGTTTTGGACGAATGCCAGCATAGGCAGGTTGCAACTGGTCGATATTGAGGTCCGGCCAAAATCTCGTCGCGGCGGTATGAAACGTGTCCGCGAGCGTATCTGGAACGGAATAATCGAAAATGCCATCTGCGTTTGGCTCAACCCAAGCGACATCAGGACCCAATCGGCCTCGACCAGACAGGTCGAGCGTTAAATGCGTGCCAAGACCTGCATTGTTCGGCATGGGATAGATGAGATGTCGAAATGGTGCTTTTCCAGTCACCGAAAAATAGCGCCCTTTGGCAAAGTGAGCTTGCGGCAACGTTGCCACGTGCGGTCCACTAATTGATCTGGCGACGTCTAACGCTTGGAGTCCTGAGGCGTTTATGACGGTTTTGGCGCGAACGGTGTATGCCTCACTGCCACCAATTTCCAAGACCACGCTTTCTGTTTCAACGCGTCCGTGAAGGACCTGGCTTTGAAACGCGATACTGCCACCCGCTTGCTCCAAGTCGCCGAGCAGGGACACCATGAAGGCGTGGCTGTCGAATATACCTGTTTCGTGAGAATAGAGCGCACCTGACACGTCGCTAGAAAGC
Organism: Henriciella sp.; assembly: GCA_013213825.1. Classification (GTDB taxonomy): domain Bacteria; phylum Pseudomonadota; class Alphaproteobacteria; order Caulobacterales; family Hyphomonadaceae; genus Henriciella. Next base: position 6 of record JABSQA010000026.1, on the reverse strand, counting down.
GCAGGC
>JABSQA010000259.1 GCA_013213825.1 Henriciella sp. | reverse complement strand
GCCGGTGAACGGGGCACCAGGGCTCGTCGAGTATGGCCGTCCGATTGAAGTTCCTGAAGCGCGCTATGCAGAGATCCCATTCATGCAGACGCCTGGCCCCCTCGGTGGACATAATTGGCACCCCATGGCCTGGAATCCAGATGTTGGTTTAGCCTACATTCCAGCTCAGGAAATCCCGCAGGCCTATGCAACCGATCCACGGTTCCAGGACAATTCATCGAAATGGAACACGGGCGCGGACTTTGCCGCAGGTGTGCCACAAGTCTTGCCCGGCGAGGTTGTGAAATTCCTGCGCTCGGGCCTGAAAGGTCGCCTGATCGCCTGGGATCCGGTCGCACAAGAGGCGCGCTGGACGGTTGAGCATGCCGGGCCCTGGAATGGCGGCGTCCTATCAACCGCGGCCGGGATTGTTTTTCAGGGCAAACTCAATGGCGAGTTCGCTGCTTATGATGCGGCTACGGGCGACGAGCTTTGGGTCGCTGATGTGAAATCAGGCGCTGCATCCGGACCCGGGACGTTCGAAATTGATGGCGAGCAATATGTCACCATCACCACCGGTTGGGGCTCAGCCTATCTGCTCACAGCCGGCGGACTGGCGACCCCGGATGCCGTTCCCCCAGCTGTCGGGAAGGTCGTGACGTTCAAGCTCGGCGCGAGCGAGATGATCGCGGACATCGACATTCCAATAGTCGAGCCAACGCCGAAAACCGAAGAATTCGGAACCGAAGCGCAATTGGCAGAAGGACTGGTCCACTATGCGCGGAATTGCACTGTCTGCCACGGCCCGTTCGCGGCAAGCTCTGGCATTCTGCCGGACCTGAGATGGTCCGCCTACACAATGGATGCAGAGTCCTGGAAGGGCGTCGTCATTGACGGCAATCTACAGTCTATCGGGATGGTGTCGTTCGCAGATGTCTTGAGCGAAGACGATGTCGAAGCGATCCGGGCCTATGTGGTTCAGCAGGCGCACAATCCAGAAGGATTGGCTGCAGATGCGAGCGGCGGAAGCCAATAATCAACCGACAAAAAGACCGAGCTCTTTTTGCTTCTTTTTGGACAAGCCATCGGCCACCAGCCGGTGGCTTGTTTCAATATAGACTTTGAGATCCTCATCGCTCAGGCCCGGCGACGCGTAGTGCTGGATCCATTTCATCCCGCGAGAGGCAAGATAAGGCGCCGGTCGCAACCCAGGCTGTTCGCTCAGGATTTCGAACGAAAGCGGCGTGACTTTGAATGTCACGGCGAAAACGTCTTCGTCGCCCCATCCAGCAACCGCGAAGACTTTGCCCCCAACCTTCCAAACATGGCTGCCGCCCCATTGCACAACGCGGCTGGTCGCCGGCAATGCCTCACAAAAGTCATTGTAGTCATCTAAGGTCATGAAAAGATCATGTCAGACCCATTTGTTCACTTCAATGATGAGCTAATTGAGGTTACGGTAACTTAAGGTCGAAGAGGCGTTCTCCATGCAATTTATCGTCGCTCTGATTGGCTTTTTGGGTTTCATCGCGGTTTGGTATTGGCGCGTCAAAGCGCTCCAGGAAGTTGCAAAGGACGGCCGCAAGATTGCGGAAACCGTCAGCAACCTACCCCGAAAGATGCGGTTCAAGAACAAGGCCGGCAAAGGTGGCTTGGCCGTGGTTGATGATCCCCGCGAAGCCGCGACCATTCTGATGCTCGAAATTGCGCAAGCGCGCGGAACGCTTACCGACCGCCAGGAAGCGGCGGTGCGTGGAGAGATTATGCATCATTTTGAATTTGATGAGGGTGATGCCAGCGCTCTGATCGGACAAGCCGGATGGCTCTCTCGCAATGGCGGCGCGAGCCACGTCGTCGTATCCAAAATGACTGACTTTGTTCGAAACGCCCCGGGCATGACCAGCAAGGAATTGGTCGATCTCGACGGGATGCTGGTGGCCGTGTCTGAAGCTGAAGGCAATCCGACTGAGAGCCAGCTCGACCTGCTCACCATCTACCGCGACAAAACGGGGCTGCGCGTCTAGCTTTC
>JABSQA010000258.1 GCA_013213825.1 Henriciella sp. | reverse complement strand
CGATGACGCATTGCTCCAACAATGGACGATCGCACGTCGTCCGGTAGGCAATGTTCGCCCGGAGGATTTTGCCTGGCGAGAAAGTCGTATTCCAGAACTTGGACCTGACCAGGTGTTGTTGAAATCCCATTATCTGAGCCTCGCCCCCGTGATGCGAGATTATATGAGCGGCGAGTCTTTCGCTGGCGAAGCACCGCTTGAGATTGGAGATGTCTTGCACGGTCGAGGTGTCGCCCAGATCGTCAAATCGCGACATCCGGACTGGCAGGAAGGTCAAGTCGTTCAAGGGCAAATCGGTTGGCAGACTTATAAGGTCTCTTCGATGACGCCTGCGGAAAAATTCCGTTCTATGCCTACCAACGGGTTACCTGCCTCACTCGGCTTGGGTGCGCTGGGGATGACCGGTCTGTCTGCTTGGGCGGGTTTTTACACGGTCGGTTCACCAGAACCAGACGATATCGTTCTCGTCTCGGGCGCCGTCGGAGGTGTTGGCTCTTTAGTCATTCAGTTCGCGGCCAATGTATCAGATTGCCAAGTCATCGGTATTGCTGGCGGGAAGCAGAAATGTGCGCTTGCTCAGAAGCTAGGTTGTGTAAGCACCATCGATTATAAGACTGAAAATGTCGCTGCCGCCCTCCGCGATACGCTGGCAGATGGTTTAAACATCTATTTTGATAATGTTGGCGGCGAGATTCTGAATGCCGCTATGGATCACTTGGCCCCACAGGCGCGCATCGTCCTGTGTGGGTCAATCAGTGAATACACAAAGCGCGAACCGTACGCCCTGCCCAATTATACGCGTCTGCGCCGAACCGACAGCCAAATGCGCGGCTTCTTTGTCTACAATCATCTTCGCGATTGGGATCGCGCCATGGATGAGATCGCGGGTTGGATCAAAGCGGGTCACGTTCAACCGGTTGAACAAATCACGGATGGTTTTGAGCATATGCCCGCCGCCCTCGCGGGTCTCTATACCGGCGCCAATGCCGGCAAACAAATCTGCCGCGTACGGGGCGAACCGGCTGAGTGGCTCTAAGGAGGACAGGTATGACCGACAAGTCTTTTGTCAGATTTCAGCGTGGCAACTTTGTTGTGGCTGACTTGCAGCGCGCCCTTGGCTTCTATCGCGATGTTCTCGGATTTGAAGTCGCCTATCAGAAGGGTCACAATCCGGACAGTTATTCGATCCCAGTATTCAATATACCGCCTGGCGCAGAGCTTGGTTTCTGCACTTTATCGACCCGCGACCAAGTCCGCGTCATGGCCTTGACCGAGATAACGGGCGTGCCATTGCCCCCAGTTCCGCCGCCACGTCGGAGCGCGATCGTTCTCGACGTTGCGGATCCGGATTCGATCATTTCAGGGGCACAGGCACTCGGGCTAACCGTTTATCCAGAAGAACGATTAGAAACCAATGATGGCCGCATCGGACGCGAGATAGGCATCGTCGATTTCGACGATAATCTCGTCGTCATTTACACCATTCTACAGGGGAACGCATGACGGATACGACCACCCTAAAGGCTAAGCCTTATCCTCCCGCCAGCAAAGGCTGGATCCTCGTGATCGCGCTCACCGTGGCCTATGTTTTCAGTTACGCTGATCGCAAAATTATTGAGCTGCTGATCGAGCCCATCAAAGCGGACCTTAATCTCAGCGATGAGCAAATCGGATTGATTCTTGGACCCGCCTTCTCAATCGTCTATGCCACATCCGGCCTATTCATTGGATGGCTCGTCGACCGGGTGATACGCACCTGGCTGGTCGGGATTGGAATCGCGTTTTGGTCGCTCGCAACGGCGTTCTCGGGTGTGGCACAAAATTTCTGGCAAATGTTCATGGCGCGCTTGAGCGTTGGCGCAGGCGAAGCCACGCTTAGCCCAGCCGCCTTCTCGATGATTGGCGATAGTTTCCCACCGGAGGAACGCGGCAACCCGATTGCGTTCTATACGATGGCTCTGGTGATCGGCGCGCGCGTTGCGGGCGTTCTAGGCGGAGGAATATTGATCTGGGCGAAAACC
>JABSQA010000257.1 GCA_013213825.1 Henriciella sp. | reverse complement strand
CCCGGTCTTCACTGGATGGCTCATTTACAAATCATTCCACGACCAAGAGACGTCGAAGCACAAAAGACAGGCAGCTTTTGCCGGGCTCGCCTTGCCAATAGTTGTGCCGATCATTGCCTTCATCTTCATTTTTATCGGGCTGCCAGGGTCTTTGCGGTCAGTTATAATGGAAGGAGGGCGGCAAGCCGCAAATAGCGGTATGACGCTGGGTGATTTGATCGATATTGATTTCCCTTGGTTCTTAATGATCGCCGGTGGTGTGCTCATCGTGCTTCAAATGATGGGAATCGTGAAGTCTTTCGGCGGATCAAAATAGATCCCCACTCACGGAAGAACGCGAGCACCTGCGCTGAATTAAATCAAGTTCCAGCGGCTTAAAGTCGCCCCCAAACAGCCGCGCAGCGTCATGGGCTCCAACTCATGACAACATCATTCCTATCCCATTCAAGCCTTGGCTCCACGCGGTCGATGGAAAAGCCAGCAGAGGTATAGAACTGGATGGCGCTTTTGTTCAGCTCGGCGGTTCTCAACCACATACCGTTTCGCAAGGTCTGCTTGGCGAAATCCAGTAGTTGAGCCCCGATACCATGACCTTGTTGCTCAGGCGCGATGAACAATTGATCTAACTGGTTTGTGTTTGGTTTGAGCGCCAACAATCCAACGATCTCACCATCGAGGTCCGCAACAAACAGATTCCAATTCGATTTCAACTCGCTCTCGAACTTCTCAAGTAACTGCTCGAACGAGAGGTCATTCGGATGGCCAACACCGGCCGACTCCCAACTGGTCTTCCAAACATGCGTAGCCTGCGCATGTTCGTGAGGTTCAATTCGCCGGATAATCGCTTTCAATCGCATTCACTTCTTGCTCAAGACTTATCGCAAGAATGACGCCTCTTTAGTTTTACGCAAGAGTCCTAATTTCGCCCCAGACCGGTCGCTAGCCATACTTCGCAGTTGACGCTTCAGCCGGAAATACGATCCTATCCCGTATGAGCTATCGAGCCGTTCTGTTTGATCTAGATGAAACGCTTTTCAATCGCACGGCGTCACTTCGGTTGTTTCTATCGGATCAAATTTCCCGTCATGCAGAACTTCGATTTATCTCTCCTGAGCATTTGGTTTCGAGTTTTCTGGCTTTGGATAAGCGTGGGAGAGTGCCTAAAGATCAAGTCTATAGCATGCTCCTCAAGGATTCTGATGCCGTGGATAGCAATTTGGCTACGGTACTGTTTCACGAGTACGAAACCACGTTCTGGAGGTTTGCGCAGCCATTCCACGGGATGGAAAGAATGTTTGCCGCAATCAAGCAGCTGGGTATCAAAACAAGCATCGTCACGAACGGGCAAACACACATCCAGCTTAGAACGCTATTGGCGTTAAATCTTGATAGATTGGTCGACGATTACCTAATCTCTGAGGCGGTTGGTTTGAGGAAACCAGATGGAGAAATTTTCGAATTAGCCGCCGATCGACTTACCGTTAAGCCACGTGATTGCATCTTTGTAGGCGATACCGCGGCAACAGACATCGTCGGCGCGCAGCAATCTGGGATGAAGGGCGTTTGGTTTCCAAATGGCGCAGAATGGGACGTGGACGGCTCTGAAGCACCGGATGCTTCCATTAGTTCCTTAAGCGAAGTGACCGAACTAATTCAAAGATCAATATAGTGCTACCGACTGCAAACGGTGATTACTCGAGCGGCTTAAAATCGCCCCATAACTACCGATCACCAAGGACTGCCTGAGGATAGGGTCACAGGCTTCCTGCGAAATCCGAACGAGCCTTCTCCTGACCACTCGCTACCACTTGGGTATTGAATCTCAACGCCATCCAATTGCTGAGCATCAAATAGGCGCATATTCACTCCCACTTGATCAACATCTGGATGTTCGACCTGATAGTCTTCAGTGAGATTGAAGTGCGTGGTCGAGCCACAAACTGCGCAGGAGTGAAGTTCCACGATTGGAACTTTCTTGTCCTTCCTCGCGAACGCAATTGTTTGACTGTCAACGCCGATTGAA
>JABSQA010000256.1 GCA_013213825.1 Henriciella sp. | reverse complement strand
TGAACGCCTCTTATGGGCTCGTGCTCTCTATTTCCTTTTTGATTAAAGGGGGCATGTACATTGACAGCGCCTAGACTAAGCCCTCCGGCCTCTAAACATCCCGCGAAGCAAGATGTGCCGGATCTGTGCATGCCAAGGATAAGATAGCCAGCCACAAGGCCTCCAAGAACGAAGTTTTACTGATCGATTTTATGCGCCGCACCCTAAGGGCTCTGCAATCGTCTGCCAACTCAGAGGGTGCGTAACAAATCTGTCGACAATGATATCGGCAGTCTGTTGGCTCATGGCAGAAGAGTGTTTCGTTATCCACAAAGAGTGGGTAATAGGACATTCTGAACGCGGTATCCGAACCTCCTAAAAGTGTGTCACCAATGAAGTCTATTCTCGCTCAAGCAAGACGTATTGTATCTCCGCGCCGGGATGTGACTCCAAAAATTAGCATCATCATTATGTCGTATAATATGGCGCGAGAGGTCCCGCGCACGGTGATGTCATTCATGCCGCCATATCAGGTCGGAGTTTCGCCTGAAGATGTTGAGATTATCGTCATGGATAATGGCTCTCCGCGCCCAATAGTGGAGACTGTGCATCAATCCTGGCCAGATAGCGTAAGGTATAAATTCGTCGAAAATGCTCATCCATCCCCAGCGCGTGCATTGAACGAGGGGGTGGCTATGTCAACGGCCCCTCTCGTCTGCCCGGTTATCGACGGGGCGCGGATGGCCAGTCCTGGTCTGCTGAAGTGGGGACTCGAGGCGGCTAGCCGAGACCGCAGAGCCTTTGCATCGACTGCAGGCTTTCACCTGGGCGAAACCCTGCAGCAAATCGCGGTCGAAGACGGATATTGCCAGGAGGTTGAGGACGAGCTTCTGGCGTCGATAAATTGGCCGGAAAATGGGTATCGTCTGTTCGAGATCTGTGCGCTTGCTGGGTCGTCACGTTATGGATGGTTTGGATATCTCAACGAGTCGAATGCTCCAATTTTACCGCGTGTGCTATACGAAGAACTTGGCGGGTATGATGAGGCGTTCGACATCCCGGGAGGTGGCCTTGTGAACCTAGACTTCCTCAACCGTTTGCTGCGTTTGCCGGACACAACTTACTATTCTGTTCTTGGCGAGGGGACCTTCCACCAGTTTCACCACGGCGTGACGACATCGAGACGTGTTATCAAACCCGAGGCGGACGGCGTGACCACATGGGAAAAGTACACCGCCCAGTACCGTAAAATTCGTGGGGAAGACTTGCGGCCGCCTAATCGGAAACCCATCTTGATCGGGCAGTTACCCGCAGAAGCAAATAATCTTGCTGCGCTCGGGTTAGACAATTTGATCGAAGGCCGATGAGCTTGATCTAAAACAACCCTTCCGCACAGACGCGGTTGCGGCCGAGGGATTTGGCTTTGTTCAGCGCCGTGTCAGCGGCTGTGATCAGATCTTCGACGGTTCGTCTAGATTTGAAGGGGGCGATCCCAAAGGACGCCGTGGCTTCGAGTTTAGCGGCATGGAACTGGGAGGTAGAGGCCCGCACTTGTTCGAACTGGTGTTTCACTGTGACCATTAGATTGTAGGCCGACATGACGTCGATGTTTGGGAGGATGATCGCAAACTCATCCCCGCCATATCTGGCGACCAAATCCTGACCCTTCGTGTTCTCAAACAGGGTTGATGCAAACTTTTTAAGAACTTGGTCGCCGGCCTGATGCCCGAGATTGTCATTCACGGCTTTAAACTCATCGAGATCAGCTAGAACCAAACAGAACCGACCGCCTGTGTCGCTTGCTTCTTCGATCTGTGTCCGGATCCGATTCTCAAACGCGCGTCGGTTGGCGACAGACGTTAGGGGATCGAGCAGGCTTTGGCGCCGCGCGTGTTCGAGCTCTTCGTTGAGCTTCTGGGCCCTTTCTTGCGATTTTCGCAGGCCATCCGTCAAACGGGTCGAGACAACCGACATCTTTTGACTCTCGTTGATGAGCTGGCCGAGGAGCGCTTTCACGTCTTGTCCGTCTATATCTTCCGTTGGCGTGTCCGACA
>JABSQA010000255.1 GCA_013213825.1 Henriciella sp. | reverse complement strand
CAAGGAATTGAACAACCCATTGCCGCGCTGGTGGTTATATATTTGGTACGGCACGATTGTCTGGGCTGTGGTCTATATGATCCTCATGCCCGCTATCCCAGCACTGCCCGGGCTCGGCGCCAATACGCCAGGCATCCGCAACCATTCCGATCGAGACTTGGTCGCGGCGGCTGTCCAAGATCTAAAAGATGCGCGGGTCGAGCAATCAGTGACATTGCTTGAAGCGTCGCTGGACGAAATCGAAACCGACCGGGAGCTGCAGCAATTTGCTCTGGCCATGGGGGTGAGTCTGTTTGGCGACAATTGCGCCTCCTGTCATGGCGGCGGCGGACGCGGCGCGGTGGCTTTGGGACGGCACTTTGGATGGCATTGAATACACGCTGCGCCACGGCGTTCGCCATGATGGCGATGATGCGACACGCTTCTCGCTTATGCCATCCTTCGGGCGCGATGGTCTTTTGAGTGACACGCAAATCGACGGTCTAACTCACTATGTGTTGCGGGTTTCAGGGCAGGACTTTGACGCAGACTTGGCGAGCAGTGTTGAGACTCTGTATCAGCAGCAATGCGCCACCTGCCATGGCGTGGACGCGCAAGGCGACCGGACTCAAGGCGCCCCTAATTTGACCGACCAAGAATGGCTCTATGGCAGCACCGAAGCGGCGATTTACAATACGATCTATAATGCACGCAACTCGCATATGCTGGCCTGGCAGGATCGTTTGGATGATGCTTCGATCAAAGCCTTGGCGGTCTATGTCCACACTCTGGGCGGGGGCGAATAAGGCGACCCGCTATGGGACAGACAAGGCTCAACATTCATCCCGGCGCCGGGCAGGGTGGGCCAACCCCACCGCCGCCAAAGGACCTTTATGCCAAGCGCGAGCAAATCTATCCGAAGCTTGCGCATGGCAAGTTTCGAAGTGTAAAATGGCTGGTGATGGCGGCGACGTTGAGCGTCTATTATCTCTTGCCATGGCTGCGTTGGGATCGTGGCGAAGGCATTCCCAATCAAGCGGTCTTGGCCGATTTTGAGAGTGAGAAATTCTACTTCTTCTTTATCGAAATTTGGCCGCAAGACATTCACTTCCTTGCTGGGCTATTGATCTTATCCGCGCTGGGCTTGTTCCTGGTAACCTCCCTATTGGGACGGGTCTGGTGCGGATATACCTGCCCACAAACCGTTTGGACGGATCTCTATATCTGGGTGGAGCGCGCCTTCGAAGGCGATCGCGCAGCGCGAATGCGGCTCGACAAAGCGCCGTGGAGCTTCAACAAAGCCTGGCGCAAACTTGGCAAACATCTGATTTGGATGGTCATCACGTTTTGGACGGGCGGAGCGTTCATCCTTTACTGGCATGATGCGCCAACCGTTGCGCAGGGCTGGTTCACGGGCGAAGCGCCCCTCTCTGCCTATTGGTTCGCTGGCATACTGACCATGACCACATACTTCCTCGCCGGCTGGATGCGCGAGCAAGTCTGTACCTATATGTGCCCATGGCCTCGGATCCAAGGTGCGCTGACTGATGAGCATGCGCTGAACGTGACGTATCGCTATGATCGCGGTGAACCCCGCGGACCAAAACGAAAATCGGAGAGCTGGGACGAGCGTGGGGATTGCATCGATTGTGATCAATGCGTGCAAGTCTGTCCGGTTGGCATCGACATTCGCAACGGTTCCCAATTGGAGTGTATCCATTGTGCGCTCTGTATCGACGCTTGTGATGAGATGATGAAGAAGATCGGGCGCCCGACCGGCCTCATCGCTTATGACACAGACACCGCCGTCGCCGCGCGCGCCGCGAAACAGACACCGCCTAAGTATCGCGTCTTGCGAACCCGGACGATGCTTTATGTGAGTTTGATCGCTGCGATTGGCGGTCTGATGGTTTGGGGCTTGGCCACCAAAGCGACGATTGAAGCCAATGTTCTGAAAGACCGCTCGCCCCCATTCGTGCAGCTGTCTGGTGGTGAGATTCAGAACGGTTACACGCTGAAACTGGTCAATAAGATCTCAGAGCCGCGGACCATGCGCGTCAGCGTATCTGGGATTGAAGGC
>JABSQA010000254.1 GCA_013213825.1 Henriciella sp. | reverse complement strand
GGATTTTTTGCTCATCTTCACTCCTTGGGTCAGTTACGATGAGCCAAAAATCCTCCTTAAGCAAAACAACCAAAGTGTCTCACGGTCGCTGAACCGCTACACTCTCGCACGTTTCTCAACTTTGCGACGAGCGGCTCTATCGTCCAGCGAAAGACTTGCCCACGATCCCGTTGGCCACGGCGACGCGAACGTCTGATCAGCGAGCAACCGTCTAAGTTGCTTGTAATCGCGATATTCTCGAGCGAGCTTTGCTCGTTGCTGTTGAAGTTCCACGATCTTTGCGAGATCAACTTCATTTTCATAAGTCTGCCTCGCTTGCACGCTCCTCCAATATTGGGATGATGCGAAGAACAACGGCGTACTGGTGAATACGGAGAACACGATCGCGAATGATGAGCTCAGAACTATCCAAGCCATCTTTCTCGATTCACCGAAATGGCTGTCGGGTCCGAAGGTCACAATTAGAATATAGAGTACGCCGACCGAGAAAATAACGAGCGGCACCCAGTAGCTACCAGACTTACGCAGCTCGCTCATAGATTCCTTATAGTGTTCTTCAGAGGTGCCTACGTCGAGCTTACCGTCTTGAGACTTTCTTTTTTCGTCTCTCAGCTTTTTCAGATGTCGTTCCAGAGTATGTGCCTTCAATCCGTATTGAACACCGAACACCACGATCGCTAGCAGCAGAATTGAGATCCCAATTAGCCAATTCCAACGTGCGAGTGGTTCCGCAGTCTCCCACTCGCTTTTTTCGTCCTTGAAATCGATCACGACAGGGTTCGGGATCTCTAGCGAGTTCGAACTAACGATTGAAAAATTGGTGAGTTCCAAAAGTTCAAGCGCCGTGTTCGCCGGCGGCGTTGAGCGCAGCCAGAAGTGCTTGCCCAATTGCAGTTGTATCCTGATCGCGCCCAAGTTCTGGAAATGAAAACAACTCATCAGAAATAGGTTCCAGGTCGGAGATTGGAACGGGTGCTTCACAATCAACAATTTCGTCTGGATTTTCGGGTCGTTGCCCAAAGAAACTCACCGAGATTTGGGCATCAGACCTAAGAAGCTTTTGCTTGGCAGACAGTATCGACAGCGCATCTTCGCGCCAATCGTCCATCGTTCCCGATGCATCTAGTATAATGTAGGTAGAATTGGCAGAGCGCTTTTGCTCCGTGCTGGATTGCGAAAAGGTACCAGAGCTCAATAATAAGTAGAACAGTATGGCAAATATCAGCCGCATAACGACGCCACTACTTCGATTCTTTGTTAATTTTGTGTTCGATCAAATTCTGTCGACCGCTGGAACCCTGACGTCTATGTTTCGGTGTCTATGCTCTGCTTATGTCCGGTTTTAGGAATAAGCAGCACCTGCGCTAAACGAAAATCACTCAGTCTATTGCCTATTTTGGCCTCCAAATTGCGTGTAATGCCGCATGGGTGCGGAGATGAATTCAGTACCAATTACTCGCCTTTTGCTACTAAGCGCGGGGAAGCGAGGTAACGATCGGTTGCTCTTCGGGCGCCCGACAAAGTCACTTCGTGTGTCTGAAGAGCAGGAAGAATTACGTTTCGAACCTCTACAGATTTTCGGCTTCGTGCGTTGGCGCGGCGACCAATACGGCACCCAAACCTGGCGCGTAATTCTTGCTCAAGCAGGCTGTCCCGGTGAAAAATTAACGCGTATTCCCGGCGTAAACCCTGGTGCCCATCTGTTACTTCACGCCTTCGGAAGAACGAGAGCAAAACGAGCGCTTCGTGTGATTGATATGCTGTCCGAAGCGCACGTTTTGCATGAAATCGCTCCTGCCTATTGGCGTCATGTCCATCTGCAAATTTCTAAGAATAAAGAGCTCGAACCCTACGATGCAAAGTTGTTCGAAGCGCTCGTGCGGGCGAGGTCGGTCCAATGACCTGGATCCGTGGTTTGCGAGCTGGCGTAGGAGAATGGACAAAGAGCGGAGTAACGCAAGATAAAAGCAACTGTGCCCGGCGGTCACAGATTGCCAATGGGGATGGGGCTTTGACGCGAGTCTTGTCGTTCAACTGCGCGACTCGCTTAAATCTCTGGATTGCCCGTCA
>JABSQA010000253.1 GCA_013213825.1 Henriciella sp. | reverse complement strand
CGGCGCGTTCTATAAGTTCGTGCGCTTTCCTTACATTCTCTAATTCCATGACACGATCCACTTCGGGTTTGAGCTTCCCTTGGGCTAGGAGCTCAAAAAGTGCGGCCAAGTCTTGTTTGAAGTCTCCGGGGTTCTTTTTGCGGCGTGATGCAATCGAGTATCCATCAATCGATCTTGTTGGCGACACCCAGCTCTTCACGAAGAGTTGGATCAATCCACCCAGCGCTCCAAATCGCGCCAACCAGGAATTCGTGTTCATAGATACGGCCCCGTAGACTACCAGCTTGCCCCCTTTCCGAAGCGTGCGGAAAGAGCGATTAAAGTTGGCAACATCGATCCCGTCGAACACGGCATCCACGCCGTCACCATTCAGGTCTCTTACGCGTTGAACAAAATCTTCGGAGCGATAATCTATTGGCGTTGCTCCATACTTTTCTATGACCTCACGTTTGGATGGAGAGGACGTTGCAAACATTTCTAATCCCATGAGCTGACCAATCTGCATCAACGGCACACCAACCGCGCCTCCGGCACCGTGAATTAGAATCTTATCCCCGGTTTTTAGGTCAGCTTTTCGCTTCAGCATTTGAAAGGCTGTCATGCCCGATAGGATTAGACTTACCGCCTCGGCCGGATCAATTTGGGGCGGTATGGCGACAAGTCCGTCCGCAGGAAGACAGACATATTCCGAGTAAGCGCCAGTTACGGTTAAATCAGCGACCCTGTCTCCGACGGATAGATGATCTACACTTTCGCCAATCAAGTCGACGACCCCGACTAAGTCATAACCGGGCGTCAGCGGTGGCTTTTCCGTAAGATCAGGATATTTGCCAGCTCTTATTAGCGTATCAGTGAATGAGACCCCGGCGGCCAGCACGCGAATACGAACTTCACCCGGACCAGGCTTCGGCGGTTCAAGTTCTCGCACCACTTCCAGAACTTCCGGGCCACCAAACTTGGATATGCGGACGCGACGATACGACATGACTTGCTCCCTGACGGATCACACCTCAGGAAGTTACTCATTCAAAATTGATTGCGCACTCGACATTTTCGAACATCCGTGAAACATTTTTGAATGAAAAACGTTCAATGGCCTCATATTCAATCCTTTCTCGCTATCGCGCGGCACAAATCGCTGTCGGCTGCGGCGGTAGCGCTGGGAAGCAGTCAGCCGACGCTTGGTCGACATTTAAGGAGCTTAGAGTCAAAGCTGGACTTGAGACTGTTTGATAGAACATCGTCTGGCCTGGAATTGACCGAGGCCGGATTGGATTTGCTCTCCCACGCCGATGCAATGTCCCAGGCAGCGAATGACTTTAAGCTTGCAGCGAGCGGGCGATCCGATCGGATTTCGGGTTCGGTCTGCATTACCGCGAGCATGGCATTCTCATCACAATTCCTACCGTCAATCCTGACCAAATTGCGCGACCAGGAACCCGATTTGGAAATCGAACTTATTGCGAGTGATGAATCTGGAAATCTCTTACTCCGCGAGGCAGATATTGCCGTGCGAATGTTTCAACCAACTCAACCTGACCTAATAGCTCGAAAGGTTGGCTGTGTTGAAATGGGAGCGTTCGCATCCACAGAATATCTGCAACGCTTTGGAACCCCGAGAGACTTAAGCGAACTCAAAGACCACGTGGTGATCGGTACTTTGAAACGCGATTATTCTCGGCAGGTCTTGAGTGAATTGGGATTGGAAACGAACTCATCATTCTTCAAACTGAGGTGCGACGATCCAAACGTTGCGTGGCAAATGGTGCTCGCCGGATACGGCTTTGGGTTCACTCACATCGACTACGGTCTTCGTGAACCTTTTGTGCAACGCGTGGGAGAAAACCTACCGACAATTTCGCTTCCAGTTTGGCTGACGTCGCACGCTCAGCTCAGAGAAAGCAAAAGCATTCGAAGGGTGTTTAATTTTTTAGCAAGTGAAATCACATCGATTTCCAACCAGTAAGGCTGTTTATTGGCCACTACTAACCGATCCTTAGGCTCTGATGTCTGCGTGCTTTTTAGGGCAATTCTGTTGAAAAAGTCGCTTCTGATCTCATCCACTTCCTGTTCCGACG
>JABSQA010000252.1 GCA_013213825.1 Henriciella sp. | reverse complement strand
TCAAAATATATCGTCATGAAATCTAATTCGGCGATCTATGGGGCCATTTATGGGTTCTTCGCACTCGGCGCGGGTCTAGGGCCTGGCATCATGGCGAATTTGTCGTTCGGCCAAGGACTGAAGATCATTGAATGGGATCTTGGCGTTCTTGACGGAAAAGACTGGAATTTCACGCTGACCAGCGCTGCGATCATCCTATTCGTCTCAACCATTCCGCTCTTATTCTTGGGCAAATATCGCTATACTGACGACCATTAGGCGGGCGGAGACGCATCCAGTTTGCCAAGGACCAAATCCGCGGTGTCTTTCGGGAAGGCATCCATAAAGCCATAGCCCCATTGAGGGCATTCAATGATCTCGCCATTGCGCATCATGCCTTCCGCGCGGCGGGTGCATTCGGTGAGATCATCGGTTGGGTTAAGCAAAGTGATGCGATGCGGCAATTGGCTCAACGCTTCATCAAACGGCTTGCCCCAAGCAAATGCGGCGACATGGCCCCATTCATAGGCCTCGCCGCCCATCATGTTCATATACATTGAGCGGTCCATCATCTCGAGCGTTTGGCCAGGGCCTTGGCGTTCTACGATCCGCTCCCAGCTGATTTTGAATCGCGTATGCGCCTGGTCCAAGGGAATAGGCGTGAACATGTCTTTGAACATTTCACGTTCTTCATCAGTGAGGATGGCCGCAGAGATCATCGCGATTGCGTGCACGCGGTCGCCATTTTGAACGGCCATTTCAGCGGCCACTTTCGCGCCCGTATGATTGCCAAATAGATCGACCTGGTCGAGGCCAAGCGCGTCCACGACGTTCCACATCTCTTCGGCATACATCGGGATCGTGGTCGCCGCTTCTGACGGGGCAGGATCCGACATGCCATAGCCGGGATAATCTGGCGCCACGACCATTCGATCGCGTGATGCTTCGCGCATGAATGTGTCGAATTCTAAGCCAGATTTAGGGCTTTGATGTAGGCAGATGAGTGGAGGCTTGCCCGCATCCGATTGCGCCTCAGCGATCCGCGCATGAATTTGGCCGTGGCTGCCATCGAAATAGGCTTTGCGCAGTCTCATGTTTGTTCTGGGGCAACTGTGACCACCGCCTTGCCCTTATTTTTGCCATTCATCAGGCGCTCGAACAGCGCCGGTGCGTTCTCTAAGCCTTCCACGCGATCCTCAGCGAATTTCAATTGCCCGCTGGCGAGCCACGGCGCGGCTTCAGCGACATACTCGTCCCAGCGGGGGTAGAAGTCATAGACGACAAGGCCGTGCAGTTGCGCGCGTTTGCCAATGATCAGTCCAGCATTCAGTGGGTGCTGGCTCTGTGTGTCTGTATGATAGGCGTCGACCAGGCCGCAAAGAACGCCGCGCGCATAGGTCTGAGCATGGGTTAGGGCCAGCATGGCCATATCTGCGGATACGTTTTCGAAAAAGACGGAGAGTCCGTCCGGCAAAGCTTCGGCTAGCCGATCTCGCCAGCCATTGGCTTTATAATCGATGCACGCGTCAAAGCCGTAAGTGTTTGTCACGAGCGCGCACTTTTCTGGGCCACCCGCAATTCCGACGACGCGCGCGGCGCCTTTGATCTTGGCGATCTGCCCGACCGTGCCGCCGACAGGGCCTGCTGCCGCATCAACCAGAACAGTGTCACCTGCGCCGACTTTTGCCAGTTGCGTGATCCCGGACCAGGCGGTCAGACCTGGCATGCCAAGGACGCCGGCATGTGCAGCGAGGGGCGCAACGCCCGGGTCAATCTTGCGGGCATGCTCAGATGGTAGCGCGATTACCTCTTGCCAGCCGCCCT
>JABSQA010000251.1 GCA_013213825.1 Henriciella sp. | reverse complement strand
GAGACTCGCCATTTCGGCGAGGTTGGCCCCTTTGCCGCCGAGCAGGTTCTTCATTGCCGCGCTGCCATCAGAACTTCCGCCGCCAAAGGAATATACCCACTTGGTATCTACACCTGCACCGTCACCCATTTTGTCCTCCGTCATCGTCGGCCGTCTATTTTGCTCGCTCATTGCGTGAGTCTGCTATGCAAGCCAAGCGCCATGGCTTGAGCCGAGAATCAAGTCGGTTTTTGCGCTGATTGCGCTGTCACGAAAGAAACAGCCTGCAAAACCGGGAAATCCACAGACAATTGGTGAAAAATTGTTGCTGCACCGCAACATAGCTGTCCCAGCGCGTAACGAGTCATCCTAGGTTCAGGCAGAGGATCGCAGATTTGTGAGACTCTGTGAGATGTACGTATCGGCAAATCGCCTTAGCGTTCGACTTGTAGATTGCACGACAACTCAAGCCTGGGTGGGCCCGATGACTAAATTGAAACTGATCCGTTTGTTTTCGCTCGACGCATTCGCTGTTTTGAGCGCAGTGGCGCTTTGCGTGATTCTTGTCACGGACCCGCCGCTCCTCGGCTAGATAGGCTGTCCCCAATCAACAGGTAAAGGCGGCCATGGGCGGTCTGAACCTCAAACACCGTGGGGACCATGAACCAATTCAGACTTAGAGACGGTGTATCCAGCGCACTGACCTTAGTATCCGTCATTATGCTGTGTGTGATCCTGGTGACCGATCCCGCCCTTTTGGGGTGATTTAGCCTTCGATCTTGCTGAAATCTGCGACGGTCGCGATCGCTTCGCGCATGGTGTTCAGCAAGTTCAGACGGATCTCACGCACGGCCTTGTCATCCGCATTAACCATAACGCTGTCGGGCCCATCGAAGAAGGCATCAACCGGGGCCCTCAAGCTCGCCAATGCAGACATGGCCGCCGCGAAGTCTTCGGCCTCGAGTGCAGTCTTGGCGGCTTCGGCGCTGGTCGATACGGCCTTGAACAGCGCTTTTTCAGCCGCCGCGTCGAGCAGACTTTCATTCACGTCGCCGGTGAACGTGGTTTTGTCTTTTTTCTCTTCAGCGCGAAGAATGTTGGCGGCGCGTTTATAACCCGCCAACAGATTGGCCCCGTCTTCACTGTCTAGGAAGGCCGCCAGCGCTTCGACGCGTTTGACGATCAGAACAAGATCATCCTCGCCCAGCGCGAAGACGGCATCGATCAGATCATGCCGCTGGCCTTGATCGCGGAGATATTGTTTCAGGCGGTCGGCGAAGAAACTCACGAGATCCATTCTGACTGCAGAACGCCATTCAAAGCTGCTCGCGGCCGTGTCGAGCGTTCCAGAAAGCGGCACTCGAACCCCATTCTCCAACACAATCCGCACCACACCGAGCGCCGCGCGTCTCAGCGCAAACGGGTCTTTCGACCCAGTTGGCTTTTCATCAATCGCCCAAAAGCCGACCAACGTGTCGAGCTTGTCGGCCAGCGCGACCGCGATGGCGACCGGTTCTGTCGGCACCGCATCGGAGGGGCCTTGCGGTTTATAATGATCGCGAATGGCGTCGGCGACGGTGATCGCCGCTTCGGCGGAATATGGGCGCATAGAGGCGAGCTTTTCGTTGGCAACTTCGCTCGGGTTCAGCGGGTCGAGGCCCGCCTCCGCTAACGCGTAATACCGCCCCATTACGCCTTGCAATTCCGGGAATTCATAGACCATTTCAGAGGTCAGGTCAGCCTTGGCGAGCATTGCTACCACACCTGCCAGTTCAGGATCTGCACCAACCTTCGGGGCCAATTCCTTCGCCAGTTCATACACCCGCTCGGTCTTGTCGAGGAGTGTCCCCAATTCTTCTTTGAAGGTGATCGCACCAAGCTTTGGAATGAACGCACCGAGTTTTTTCGAACGATCATTATCATAGAAGAAACGCCCATCATCGAGGCGCGCGGAGAGGACTTTCCGGTTCCCCTTAGCGATCGCGGCTCCGCCATCGGTTGCTGCAATATTCGCCACAACGACAAAATTAGGCGCGAGTTCTCCGGTCTTCGGATCTCGCACGGCAAAGTATTTCTGGTGCGCCCGCATAGACAGCTGAATGACTTCCGGAGGCAGGGTGAGGAAAGACGGGTCCATCTCACCGAGAATGACTTGTGGCCATTCG
>JABSQA010000250.1 GCA_013213825.1 Henriciella sp. | reverse complement strand
GGCCTCGGCATGACCGCCATTTGGCTGACCCCGATCTTTGAGAACAATCCAGTCCAGGGCCCAGGCGGGGATGAGTCCTCTGGCTATCATGGCTATTGGATCACCGACTTTACCAATGTCGATCCACACATCGGTACACGTGAAGACTTCAAGACGTTCGTCGACGCTGCGCATGCGCGCGGAATGAAGGTCTATATGGACATCATCACCAACCATACCGCTGATATTATCGCGTATCGTGAGTGTCATGACCCTGAAGTGACCGGCGGGCCGATCTTCCGCTGTGAGTATCGCTATATTGGTGACTATCCGTGGACACGGCGCGCAAGCGATGGCGCGGCGATCAATGACGGTTTCCTCGGTGACGATGGGGTGCATCAAAATGAGGAAAACTTCGCCAAGCTCACAGAAGCGACTTGGGCCTATACGCCATTCGTGCCTGAGCAGTTCGAAGGTGTAAAAGTGCCTGAGTGGCTGAATGACCCGATCTACTATCACAATCGAGGCGATACTGACTTTATCGATGAAGACTCGCTCTATGGGGACTTCGCGGGTCTAGACGATTTGAACACTGCGCATCCGCGCGTCGTCGAAGGTATGATCGACATTTATAAAGACTGGATCACCGCTTATGGCGTGGACGGGTTCCGGATCGACACAGCCAAACATGTCCGTGACGAGTTCTGGCAGCAATTTGCGCCTTCAATTCTTGAGCACGCGTCAGGGCTCGGAGTTGATCACTTCCACATGTTTGGGGAGGTCTATGTCGATGGCCAGAAGCCACAGCATCTCGCCAAGTTCACAACCAATGCCGAGCTGCCGACCGTGCTCGATTTTGCGTTCCAGGGCAGCGCCCGCGCTTTGATCGTCGATGGCGTCCCAGGTCTGTTCATGGATGATCTCTACAAAGCTGACGTGATTTACGCCAATGGCACTGAAACCGCGCGGCAGCTGCCGACCTTCCTCGGCAATCACGATATGGGACGTTTTGCGGGCTTCTTGCGCGAAAGCGACCCTGGCATGAGTGATGATGAGATGCTCGCCCGCGTGCGCCTCGCAAATGCACTTATGTTCTTCGGGCGGGGCGTGCCCACCGTCTATTATGGCGACGAGCAGGGCTTTGTCTCTGATGGCGGCGACCGACTGGCGCGCGAAAACATGTTCCCGAGCCAAACCGATCTTTACAATGACAATGATCTGATTGGGACGGACGCCACCACGGCTGAGGAAAACTTCGATACTGAGCATCCGCTTTATCAGGCGATCGCACAGTTCGCGGCCATCCGTACGGCAGAACCAGCGCTGCGTCGCGGCGAACAAATCACGCGCATTGCGCATCGCGAAGACAGCGTCTTTGTCTTTTCTCGCGTCGATTATGATGCCGGCACTGAAATCGTTGTCGCGATTAATGCGGAAGAGTCTGCGCAAAAACTGAACATAGCGGTCGATGGGCGGTCTGAAAACTTCTCAGCCCTGCTAGGACAATGCGCAAGTAGTGCCACAGCCCCTACAAGCTACGCCATGACCGTGCCAGCTCTGGACGTGGTCGTCTGCAAATCTGAGTGCGGAGCGGAGTAATGGTCGGCGTCGCAGATTCAGCGGACACGGTATCCGTGTCCGAAATGAGAGCGCTCCCATGGTGGAAGGGCGCGGTCATCTATCAGATCTATCCCCGGAGTTTCCTGGACACCAATGGCGACGGTATCGGTGATCTGAAGGGTATATTGCAGGGCCTAGATCACATTGCGTCGCTCGGTGTTGACGGCATTTGGATTTCGCCCTTCTTCACCTCGCCCATGGCTGACTATGGCTATGACGTCGCTGACTTTTGCGGTGTGGACCCAATCTTTGGAACGCTTGATGACTTCGACGCCGTTGTCGAAAAGGCGCACGCGCTCGGTCTGAAAGTGATTATCGATCAGGTCTACTCGCACACATCAGATCATCATGATTGGTTTATCGAGAGCCGGTCGAGCCGGGACAATCCACGCTCCGATTGGTATGTCTGGGCGGACCCGAAAGCTGACGGGTCGCCGCCAAACAATTGGCAGTCCGTGTTTGGAGGTCCAAGCTGGGAGTGGGATGCCCGGCGTGGGCAGTACTATTTCCACAATTTCTTGAAAGAACAGCCGGACCTCAACCTCTATAATGAAGAGGTGCAAAA
>JABSQA010000025.1 GCA_013213825.1 Henriciella sp. | reverse complement strand
TGCAAAACAAAAAGCCGCGCACATTCGCGACGGTATTCCGTCAGCGGAGCAGCGAGAGGCTTGGATCGATAAGTCGATCGATCTTTTGGTCACACATGGTGAGGCGCTCGCCAAAACCATGGCCGAAGACTTTGGGCACCGCTCTATCGACCAATCCAACCTCACCGACATTGCCGGCTCCATTGGGGCGCTGAAATTCTCTCGCAAACATTTGCGTAAATGGATGCGGCCTGAAAAGCGCAAAGTGGAATTCCCGCTCGGCTTGCTCGGGTCCAAGGCACAGATCCAGTATCAGCCCAAAGGCGTGATCGGCGTCATCAGTCCGTGGAACTTCCCGGTCAACTTGACCTTTGCGCCCATGGCAAATGTGTTCGCTGCGGGCAATCGGGCGATGATTAAGCCGTCAGAGTTTACTGAGAAGACCAGCGACCTCATGGCTGAGTTGATCAGCAAATATTACACGGAAGAAGAAGTCGCCGTGGTCACAGGCGGCCCAGATATTGGCGCTGCGTTTACGCAACTGCCCTTCGATCACATCATCTTCACGGGGGCGACCTCGATCGCGCACCACGTGATGCGCGCTGCCGCGGACAATCTTGTGCCGCTGACGCTTGAGCTTGGTGGCAAGTCCCCTGTGGTGCTCGGAAAGTCCGCCGATCTCGAAAAAGCCGCCTCCCGGATCATGGCGGGTAAAACCCTAAATGCGGGCCAAATCTGTCTCGCGCCTGATTACGCTTTTGTTCCGGAAGAGAAGACCCGCGACTTTGTCGGCGCGGCGCAAGCGGCGGTTGGGAACATGTTTCCAGACGGCATGAAGGACAATGATGACTATACCTCTATCGTCAATCAGCGCCATTTTGATCGTTTGAACTCTTACCTCGATGACGCCCGAGAGAAGGGCGCAGAGATTGTTGAGATCAATCCGCAGAATGAGAATTTCAGTCAGCAGCCGCATCATAAAATGGCGCCACAAATCGTTCTCAATCCGACGGACGACATGAAGGTTATGCAGGACGAAATATTTGGTCCAATCTTGCCGCTGAAAACCTATACCGACACCAAGGACGCTGTGGCCTATATCAATGACAATCCGCGCCCGCTGGGCCTCTATTATTTCGGCGATGATGCGAGCGAACGCGATATGGTGCTGAATAATACAACTTCGGGCGGTGTCACTGTGAATGACGTGATCTTCCACGTGGCTCAAGAAGATCTACCCTTTGGCGGCGTCGGACCATCTGGCATGGGGGCCTATCATGGCCGCGATGGCTTCTTTGAGTTCAGCCACAAAAAAGCGATCTATACCCAAACCGGGAATGAGATCCTCGCCATGATGCGCCCACCTTATGGCGAGAAATTCCGTAAACAGGTTATGGGTCGGATCAAGAAATAGAGCATCGGCTCTTATGTAGAAAAGCCGCCTCATGGAGGCGGTTTTTTTATTTTAGGAAAGCCGGAACATCATCCCCAAAACCGGTGACTGCATCGGGCGCCGGATCAAGGATAAGGTCATCATCCTTGCGCTTGAAATCACGCGGACGACGGTCTTTTCGCTCTTTCTTTTGATCGTCTTTGCGATCTTCCTCTGATGGCGCCGGAGCGGTGTTGGACTTTTCTTCCCGATCGCGCCGTCCGCGCCCGCGACCACGGCCCTCGCTGCGTTCGCCTCTGCCATTGCGATCACGCCGACCACGTCCTCTTCGGCCGCCAGACTCTTCCGGCAAGTTTTCGAGCTCTTCGACCAATCCGTCAGGCATGTATTCCGCCACGTCGGTTTTGATCAGCATCATGACGCCCCGCCAGCCTTTGGCGTCATCGGGGCCGACTATGGTGAAGCTTTCGCCTTCGCGCCCGGCCCGTCCGGTCCGGCCAATGCGGTGGACATAATCTTCGTCTTTCGGGGGAGGCGCATAATTGAACACGTGGCCGACATCCGGAATGTCCAGACCACGGGCCGCGACATCGGACGCGACGAGGAGTTGGAGTTCGCCGTCTCGGAACTTGTTGAGTGTGTCCATACGTGCGCTTTGCGGCAAGTCTCCATGGATTGGCGCGGCGCTGAAACCATGTTTGGCGAGGGATTTCGCGACAATGTCGACTTCGCGTTTGCGGTTGCAGAAGACGATACCGTTCTTCACGTCGCGGCTTTCAATGATCCGGCGCAGCGCGGTGCGTTTGGCTTTGTCATCGCCGCGTGGAAGCTTGACCACATGCTGGGCAATCGTTTCCGCGGTTTTGGACTGACGCGCCACTTCGATGCGGACAGGATCTTTCTGGAATGTCTTTGCCAGGCGCGCAATCTCCTTCGGCATGGTCGCCGAAAAGAGCAGCGTTTGGCGCCGTGGTGGCAGCAGCTTACAGATCTTCTCAATGTCAGGAATGAAGCCCATATCCAGCATGCGGTCGGCTTCATCAATGGTGAAGACTTCAACACCCGTGAGCAGGATTTTACCCCGCTCGAACTGATCGATCAGACGACCCGGCGTCGCGATAAGCACATCTACACCGCGGGTCAGTTTGACTTCCTGCTCTTTAAAGCTCACGCCACCAATCAGCAGCGCCATGTTGAGCTTTAAGTCTTTGCCATAGGTCTCGAAATTCTCGGCCACCTGGGCGGCCAGCTCTCGGGTTGGGCAAAGGATTAAGCTGCGCGGCATGCGTGCGCGGGCGCGGCCTTTGGTCAGGCGGTGCATCATTGGCAAGGTGAACGCGGCTGTTTTGCCGGTTCCCGTTTGGGCGATGCCGGTGACATCGCCGCCTTTTTTGATCACCGGAATGGCTTGTTCTTGGATCGGGGTAGGGTGCTCATAACCGGCAGCGTCAATCGCGCTTTGTATGCGTGCGTCGAGATTGAGCTCGGCGAATGTAATCTTTGTGTCTTCAGTCAATGTATCGTCCAGCTGGGTGAAAAAAAGTCGGTGACATCAAGCTGTTCCGAATTGAACAGCGGGGCCGACTTCGAATCACTGCGCCGGCAAACATGTTGCGCTGCACATAGTGCAAAAAAGCCCACCAGCAAAGGTGGGCTTTTCAGTTGTTGGTTGCGTTGGCATTAAGCGCTGCTCTCGCAGACCCCGCATTCCTGACGAACGTCAGGACCTATGGCGGTGGAGAATGACGTTCGAAACGTCAGCCAGCCGCCATGGGTGCCAACTTTCGTTGGCAGCCCGGGGGAGATCGATCTAGCCCGCGTCAGCCAGGTTCTGGTTTGCGAAGTCCCAATTGACCAAATTGTCCAGGAAGCTCGCCATATAGTTCGGGCGCGAATTCTGGTAATCGAGATAGTAAGCGTGCTCCCAGACATCCATGGTCAGGAGTGGTGTTACACCATCTTCCGTCAGCGGTGTTTCCGCATTCGGTGTTTTGGTGATGGCCAATTTGCCATCTTTCAGCACGAGCCAAGCCCAGCCTGAGCCGAATTGACCACCGCCAGCGGCTTTGAACTGGGTCGCGAACTCATCATAAGAGCCGAAGTCGCGATCGATCAGTTCGGCAACCTTGCCATGAGGCGCACCGCCGCCACCTGGCTTCATGGAGTGCCAGTAGAAGGTGTGGTTCCAAACTTGCGCGGCATTGTTGAAGAGACCGGCTTTAGACGCATCGCCCGCGGCTGCATTGACGATGGCTTCAAGCGAAGCGTCGGCCAATTCGGTGCCGTCGATCAGTTTGTTGAGGTTCACCACATAAGCATTGTGGTGCTTGCCATGGTGGAAGTTCAGCGTTTCTTCTGAAATATGCGGGGCGAGGCCGTCGCGGCCATAGGGAAGCTCGGGAAGGTCGAAAGCCATGTCTTTGGTCTCCTTGAAAAATCTTATCGCTTTTATAGATGAGCGCTTGCCACAGATATGGGTGTCATGACCAGTCCTGCCAGTGATTCTTTGAAAGAAATTCATATGCGTCTGGACGAACGCGTCCGCGCGATGGATGAGCCGCGATGGTTGGCCAGCAGATATGCAGCCGAAGCGGATCGAACCGCTTTGATTGTCTTATACGCATTCTATTACGAGCTGGCGCGCGTCCGCGTGGCAGTGACCGACCAAACCATGGGCCAAATTCGCTTCCAATGGTGGCGGGATGCGCTCAACGAAATCGAACAAGGGCAGCTCCGTGAGCATGATGTCGTGCAAGCGCTTGCAGACCAAATCGCCGGAGCGCGGTTAGAAGCACCAACACTGACGGCGCTGATCGAACGTCATGAGGCCGCTTTTTTGGAGCAGGACCGATCGCTTGAACCTGAAGATTTGCTGATTTCGGTTGCGGCTCGGTGCTTGGATCCGGCAGCTACGTTGGAGAAGCCATTGGCCGATATTGCGCTTGAATGGGCGGCTTTGCGCCGTTCAGAAGCGCGCACGCATTTACTCCCGAGGCAGAAAATAGCGGCCCGTATCCGTCCCGCGCTTGCGCATTTGCGTTTGCGCCACCTTTGGCAGCAAGATCCCAATCCATCTGCGCTCAAGACCCGGCTATCGGTGCTCATGGCCATGCTGACCGGGCGGATTTAACCGCGGACGCGACAAAATGGTGAACAGTGTTCACTTTTTTTAATCAAACGCTACATAAGGCTGACCGCATCGAAGAAATGAGGCCTCCCATGATCCGCAAATCGCTTCTGATTTCCGTCGCCGCCCTGTGCTTATCCAGCCCAGCTCAATCTGAAACGCTTCAAGAAGCGCTCGACCTCGCCTTCCAGAGCAATCCATTATTGGCGGCGCAGCGCGTGGAGGTGGGCGTTGCCCGCGAACAGCTAAATCAGGCCAAAGGCGCGCGCGCGCCGACGGTTGATGTAACGGGGTCAACGGGTTTGGAATCCCTTGATAGCAATCAGCCAATCGCCTTCAATACGGGCGATCGTCCTTTGGCGCGGGTTGGACTGCAGGCAAGTATACCGATTTATACAGGCGGTCGGATAAAGGCGGGGATAGATCAGGCCCAGGCCGGCATCCTCTCAGCTGATGCGCAGCTGGATGGCGCGGGCCAAGATTTGATCTTGAATGTGGTCACAGCCTATGTCGATGTCCTGCGCGACCGTGAAGCGCTGCGCATAAGAGCCAATAGTGTAGCTCTGCTGGAAGAGCAGTTGCGCGCTGCGACGGACCGGTTTGAGGTGGGTGTGGCGACCCGCACAGATGTGAAACAAGCCGAAGCCCGTTTGCAGGGGGCGAGAGCGTCTTACGCCGGTGCAGAAGCCCAATTAGAGGCATCCCTGTCCATATTTGAGGTCTTCGTCGGTCAAGTTGCTGGCGACTTGGCGCCTGTTCCAGACGCGCCAAGTGTCCCTGAGAGCTATGAAACAGCCCTCGCCAACGCGCTGTCAGACAATCCGGATCTGAAAGCCTTGCGCCAAGCCGAACGCGCTGCGGAACAGGCCGTTCGCGCCGCTCGCGGTGAAACGCGCCCAAGCGTGTCGATTGTGGGCGCTGCCAATGCGCAAGAAACATTTGATCAAGAAGCGCTCGGCGTCGGTCCGACAGGTGAATTCGTGACTCTGCCAGCCGACAATTATCGCGACACGTCGGTCAGTGTGTTTGCGCAAGCCAGCGTGCCTTTGTTTCAGGGCGGGGTATTGCGCAGTCGGATCCGTGCTGCCCGCCTGCAGCGCGAACAGGCGCGACTGCAGACCATCAATGCAGAGCGCCAAATTACCGCCAGCATGGCGCAAGCCTGGTTCGGAAACATCGCGGCCGAGCAAGCGATTGTCGCCTCTGAGCGTCAAGTCGAAGCGGCCGAGATTGCCTATGAAGGCGCCCAAGAAGAGCTCAGCGTCGGCACGCGCACGACCTTGGATGTGTTGGATCAGGAGCAACAATTGCTCGAAGCGCGGCTCGGATTAATCAATGCGAGGCGCGATGCCTATGTCGCAACGTATCAATTGTTGCGGGCGATGGGCGATCTTAGCATGTAAGATCACCCGTTAACGGACGAATCGGAATAGTTAATATCGTAAGAGCTTGTTAACCGGCCTCTAGTAGCCGGTTAAGAGTGAAGCTAATTTGATGGGACCGGCAATGGCGGAGCAAGCTGAGAAAGAACCGACCATGGAGGAGATTCTCTCTTCCATCAGAAAAATTATTGCAGATGACGATGCCCCTGCTGCGGACACCCCAGCGGCTGAGGAACCAGCTGCTGAACTCGATGAAAGCAGCATGTTTGACGATGCGGATCTGTTGAGCGCGGATGCTGCGCCTTTGGAGTCCGAAGAAGACGTCCTCGCCGCGATCACGCAATCTATGGATGATGCGACCAGTGAGCTTGAGGCCGGAGCGGCAGAAGCAGCGGTTGAAGAAGAAGTCTTTGATTTCGAAGAAGATAGTTTCGAAGCGTTTGAAGAAGACAGCTTTGAAGGCGTAGAAGATTTTGCTGAGGCGGAAGTCGACCTGGAGCCGGAAGCCCCAGCAGTCGAAGACACGTTTGAGCTCGCGGAAGATATTGCCCCTGAGCCCGAGCCTCAGCCTGAACCTATTATTGAAGAGGAGCCTCCTATGGCGGCTAATCCTGCACCCATCACTGAAGCAGCCACTGCAACTGCGGCCGCTGGCGCCCTGAGCAAACTCCTATCAAATGTTGAGTTTGGCGAAGAAGCGGGCGGCGCAACCACAATTGAAGGCCTGGTCCGCGAAATGATGCGCCCCATGCTCAAGGAATGGCTCGACGAGAACCTTCCCGGCATCGTTGAGAAGCAAGTGGCAGCCGAAGTGCAGCGTATTGCACGCATGGCTGGCTAGACCCTTTCAAATCCTCTGCTAAAGAGACGGGCGCGCCAGGAATGGCGCGCCTTTTTCGATTCTACTAAGACCGACCGGACCGCATAAGATGATCGACCAACGTTTTGACCCCAAAGCCCATGAGCAGCGTATCTATAAACGCTGGGAAGAGGCGGGCTGTTTCCGGCCAAGCATGGACAGCGCAGCTGAGCCTTATGCGATCATGATCCCGCCGCCAAATGTGACCGGCAGTTTGCATATGGGCCATGCGCTCAACAATACGATCCAGGACATTCTCTGCCGGTTCGAGCGTATGCGCGGCAAGAATGTTCGATGGCAGCCCGGCATGGACCATGCTGGCATTGCCACGCAAATGGTGGTCGAGCGCCAGCTTGCGGCCAGCGGCAATCAAGACCGGCGCTCAATGGGGCGCGACGCCTTTGTCGACAAAGTCTGGGAATGGAAAGAAGAATCTGGCGGCACGATCCTAAACCAACTCCGCCGCCTGGGCGCCTCCTGCGATTGGGAGAACACCAAGTTCACGCTTGATGAAGACATGAATGTTGCGGTGAATAAGGTCTTTGTCGATCTCTATAATGAAGGCCTGATCTATCGCGCCAAACGCTTGGTCAATTGGGACCCGCATTTCCAGACCGCGATTTCCAATCTCGAAGTCGAGAATAAGGAAGTCGACGGCTATATGTGGCACTTTAAGTACCCGCTGGCTGGGGGCGAGACCTACACTTATGTCGAGCGCAACGAAGACGGCAAGGTCACGCTGGAAGAGGAGCGCGACTATATCTCCATCGCCACGACGCGGCCTGAAACCATGCTCGGCGATGGCGCGGTGGCGGTGCATCCATCAGATGAACGCTATGCGCCAATTGTCGGCAAGCTTTGTGAGATCCCAGTGGGGCCGAAAGCGCATCGTCGCTTGATCCCAATCATCACCGATGAATACCCAGATCCAAATTTTGGATCTGGCGCCGTGAAGATTACCGGCGCGCACGATTTTAACGACTATCAAGTCGCCAAGCGCGGCGGCATTCCGATGTATGCTTTGATGGACGAGAAAGGCTTTATGCGCGCCGATGGTGAGGCCTACGCCGCCGTCGCCGAAGTCGCACAGCGCATTGCTGAGGGCAAAGAGGATTTCGACGAGGCTAAGATCGCGGCGATGAATCTGGTTCCGGATCAGTATCGCGGTCTAGAGCGGTTTGAAGCGCGCAAAGCGGTGGTCGCGGACATCACGGCCGAAGGCAATGCCGTCATGGTGCCGGATCCGAAGCACAAAGACGAAGAGACCGAGGCGCCTTTGGTCGCTCTGGTCGAGAACAAAAAGATCATGCAGCCCTTCGGCGACCGCTCCGGCGTGGTCATTGAGCCGATGCTGACGGACCAATGGTTTGTCGATGCCGAAACGCTCGCCAAACCCGCCATTGCTGCGGTGCGCGCCGGACGGACCAAATTCGTACCGGAGAACTGGGACCGCACCTATTACAACTGGATGGAGATTATCGAGCCTTGGTGCGTCTCGAGACAACTTTGGTGGGGCCATCGTATTCCGGTTTGGTATGGACCGAACCTGACGGACGAAGGTCATATCGATATTGATGACCCAATTCGAACGTTCGTCGCTGAGACACAAGCTGCGGTGGTCGAGCAAGCGACAGCGTATTACGGACCCGAATACGAAATTCAGTTCCTCGCTGACGATAGCAAAATCAAGGCAACGCATAGCCGCATGATACCAGGCGAGTGGTCCGTATCTTTGCGCCAAGATCCTGACGTCCTCGACACCTGGTTCAGCTCGGGTCTCTGGCCCTTCTCTACACAAGGGTGGCCGAATGAAACCGAAGGGTTGAAGACCTTCTATCCCGGCGCCACGCTGGTCACGGCGTTTGACATTATCTTCTTCTGGGTCGCGCGGATGATGATGCTCGGAATCAAATTCATGGATGGCGAAGTGCCGTTTAAGGATGTCTATATCCACGCCATTGTCCGCGATGAGAACGGGAAGAAAATGTCCAAGTCCGAGGGCAATGTCATTGACCCGGTCGACCTGATTGACGGCATTGAGGCCGACGCCCTGGTCGCCAAGCGCACCACAGGCCTGCGCCAACCCGAAAAAGCCCCGCAAGTCGAGAAGGCGACCCGCAAACGCTATCCCAAAGGGTTTGAAGCCTATGGCGCAGATGCTTTGCGCTTCACGCTCGCGGCGATGGCGACGAAAGGCCGGGACATCAATCTCTCGGTCGAGCGCGTGGCCGGCTATCGGAATTTTGGCACCAAATTGTGGAATGCCACCCGGTTTGCACAAATGAACGAGGCGACATTCGGTGGCAGGATATCGCCGCAAAGTCTTGATTTGTCAGTCAATAAGTGGATTATCGGCGAGCTGTACAAATGTACGGCATCTATTGCGGAAGCGATTGAAGACTATCGCTTCAATGATGCCGCCAGCGCCGCATATCACTTCACCTGGGATGTCCTCTGCGACTGGTATTTGGAATTGTCCAAGCCGATTCTGAACGGCGAAGATGCTGAGGCCAAATCTGAGACCCAGGCGGTTTTGGGCTGGGTTTTGGAGCAGACCTTCATTGCGCTCCACCCCTTCATGCCTTTCGTCACAGAGGTGCTTTGGGAACAAACAGCGGAGCGCTCAGACTTCCTGATGCAACAATCTTGGCCGGGCCTAACCGAGACTTTTGAAGACCAAGCCGCCGCAGATGAGCTCGGCTGGGTTTTGAAAATCATCTCGCAAATTCGCTCCGTGCGCTCGGATGTGAATGTTCCAGCTGGCGCAAAAGTCCCGGTCAGCCTGGTGGATACAAATGAGGATACAGCGCGCTGTGTCGACGCGCATCGCGACGTTATCATGCGTTTGGCGCGTCTCGAAACGTTCTCAATTGCGACCGAAGCCCCACCGGGATCGGTTAAAACCGTTGTGAACGAGGCGACCGTGGTTCTTGAAATCGCTGACTTGATCGATGCCAGTGAAGAAATCGCCCGGCTCGACAAACAGCTTGGCAAACTGGGCGGTGAGATTACCGGGCTCGAAAAGCGGCTCGGCAATGAGGCTTTCGTGGCCAAAGCGCCAGCCGAAGTCGTCGCGGAACAAAAGACGCGCCTGGCCGAGTTGCAAGGGACGAGAGACAAGCTTAGCCTCGCCAGAGAGCAACTCGCCGCCTTGTAAGGAGCTATCTATGCTACGTTCGGTTTTCGCTGCTGTCGCCTTCGTCGCGGCAGCGTGTCAGACCCCTATATCATCTGTGGCAGAGGAGGCCGAGGCCGTGCCCGAAACGGACCGTCCCGAATGGCGCTTGGTGATCCATGGCGGCGCTGGTGTCATCCTCCGCGAGAACCTGACGGCAGAGCGCGAAGCTGCTTACATTGCCGCGCTGGAAACGGCGCTCGAAGCGGGCGCTGAAGTCTTGCGCAATGGCGGCTCTGCCACCGATGCGGTCCAGGCGGCGGTCATCCCGATGGAAGATGATCCTTTATTCAATGCCGGGCAGGGCGCTGTGTTCACCGCCGCGGCGGAGCATGAACTCGACGCCTCGATCATGAGCGGAGCTGATCGCGACGCAGGCGCGGTGGCCGGCGTGAAGCGCGTGAAGAATCCGATCCTGGCGGCGCGGGCGGTGATGGATCAATCTGAACATGTCATGTTTGCGGGTGCGGGCGCGGACGCCTTCGCAGAATCCGTCGGGCTGGACATGGTCGACAATAGCTATTTCGACACGGAAAGCCGACGCCAGTCCTTGGAACGCGTACTCCGCGAAATGGCACGGACCGATGCAGACCGCCATGGCACGGTGGGCGCTGTGGCGATCGATGTGAATGGCAATCTCGCCGCCGCAACCACAACAGGCGGCATGACCGCCAAGGCTGCCGGCCGGATCGGCGACTCGCCACTGATTGGCGCCGCGACTTATGCCCAGAACGGCGTCTGCGCCGTGTCAGCCACTGGGCATGGCGAGTATTTCATCCGCGTCGCCGTCGCCAAGACCATCTGCGCCCGCGTTGAGCTGGCCGGCGAAAGCGTGGGCGACGCGGCTCAAAGCGCCCTCGATCAAGTCGCCGAGCTAGGCGGCGATGGCGGCGTGGTCGTGATCGATGGCAATGGCGGCTATGAATATGTCTTCAACTCAAAAGGCATGTATCGCGGCATGATTGACCCCAATGGCATGGAAACCGCCATTTTCGAGGAATAGGGTTTGCGGGCTCAGCGTGCGTGAGGGATTTGTGTCGATCCGGGCCGGAGCGAACGTTGCGCTGCTAAAGTCTTCGTGCAGAATGGAGTTCCATCTTCGCAAATCGCGAGGCCAATTGCGCTGGGGGAAATTATGAAACGTTGGATGCTAATGATCGGCGCGCTCTATCTATCGAGCTGCACCGCGACACCAGATGACCCGGTCGTCGAAAGCGGGTTCGAGCCTGTTCCGGGTTTATATGCCACCGGTGATGGCACCACGGTGTATTCGCAGACGCGGCTGAACGCGGATGGTACATATGTTGATCTGGGCGAAGCTGGCATCACTGGCGAGGGCACGTGGTACGCCACCACAGATGGCATGTGCTTCGACCCGGAAGGCGATGCAGAAAATCAGCAAGAGCGCTGTTGGAGAAATGGGCCCGTCGACGAGAATGGACGCTTCTTGTCCACAAGACTGGATACGGGCCAGTCTTATTTCGTAAAGCGGATCGATGATTGAAGGACTTTGCATCCGCCGACGAAGCGTTGGGACTGCAATAATCGTCAATTACGTACCCTTCATCGTCGTGAGTTGTCTCAGACAAGTCCGGGTTCGCCATAGCGGCCGTTGAGATAGACTGGCGTGAACATGCAAAATGTCGGATAGCCTCTCATAGGGCGTGCAAGGGTGTTGCGAATGAATGTATTTATTAGTTATCGGCGTGAGGACACGAAGTGGCCAGCGAAGCTACTTTACTCCACGTTGTCGCAGCGATTGGGTGACCAACAAGTATTTTTGGATATTTACTCCACTCCGATTGGGTTGGATTTTAGGGAAGAAATTTCCGAGTGGATCTCCCAATCAGATATATTCTTGGCGTTGATTGGAAGCAGGTGGCTGACCGCGTCTGAAGAGTCGGAACACATGCCGAGACTACAATCGCCAAATGACTTGGTGAGGATCGAAATCGAGTCAGCTTTAGAGTCCGGCATTCCAGTCGTACCCGTATTTGTGGATGGCGTGGGTATACCGGATCAGTCACGTCTACCCGATTCGCTGAAAGAGCTTTTTGCACGGAACGGGGCAATTTTAGACTATAGAACGTTTGAGACAGACGTTGAGAAAATCATTGCAGCGATGTCTCAAGTCCTTGCTCGAACGGAGGTCGATCAGAGTCGACCCACAGGGACTATCGTCGACCCTGCCAATCATCTAACGCAAACTGAAGAAGCTGTCGCATCTGACCAAGCGATTTTGGTGCTGACCTTTTTGGAGCGCTGGAAAACTTGGGGCTTTACGCCCAAGAGAGTCGTTAACTGGGGAGGGACGCAAACCGGTTTCGAGCCGCTTTCGCGTCTTTCTAGGGGTCAAGTGGAACGCATTCTTGAATCGCTCGTCTCGCAAGGAAAAGCGAAAACTCGTCTCAGCAGATCGGGGAATACCCTCTACCAATTCGACCAGAATTGAAATCATGACCCGGTCTTTGTGACCATCATAGATCCCATGCGGGCGTAAAACGTCGCATCAAGCTGATCGACCCCTTGGGGCACGTTTAAAGTCAGTGTTGCAACCATAAGCTGACTTCTGCTTCGGCGCCGAATATCGATTGCATCCAATCCGACAGCGCTTCATACTTTACATTGCTCCATTCGCGCAAATCGTCTTACGGCAGATTGATCCGATTCTTAGGCAGCTTCCTTAAGGATTTACGGACATGATGCCGACTTGGAGCTGCGAGAGCGAGACCGGATTTGCCGCCATTTGATTCAGAAAATATGCGCCCCGTGCAAAGTCTTCCGATCAAGAAGGCGTCTCGCGATACGCTGTTCCGGTACGCCGAAGACAGATGGCCGGTCGCGGTTATTGTGACGCTGTTCGGGCTAGATCTCATCGTATTCGCGACAGTCTCTTCTTGGCCATTGGTGCTCGCTGGCGCGGCATTACCTGTCCCAGCGAAACTCTGTAGCGCGGCGTGGAATCATCATCATCAGCATGTGCCGTTTTTCCGCTCGACCGTCTGTAATCGTCTGATGGAAATCGTCTTCGGGCTGCAGACTGGCGCCGTGTCGAATGTCTGGGTCTTGCATCACAATCTGGGCACCATGATCATTATATGGACCAGACCAAAGACGAGTCGGCGTGGCGGGCATCTGACGGCCGGATCATGTCTATGCAGGAATATACATGGCGGCTGGCATTAACTGGATACATTCAAGCATTCCGGATCAGCACAGATCATCCGGAGATCCGACGGACCTTCCTGGTCATGGCGGGGCTCCATATTACGCTTGTGGCGGCGCTGGTCTGGATCAATCCGTTCAATGCCGTGGCGATCTTTATTATTCCAATGCTGATCAGCTTCGTGATGACGTGCCGTCATACTTATGATCATCATGCTGGATGCTCAGAGGAGGATGAATATGCCGCCTCAAACAATATCATGCATCGCTGGTACAATATTCTCACTGGCAATTTGGGGTATCATACAGCGCACCATTTGAGACCGGGTTTGCATTGGTCAAAGCTGCCAGGCTTTCACGCGCGCATTGCGGACAAAATTCCTGCTGCCAATTATCGCGGCCCCGGATTGCCAATGTCACTCCTCCCCGCAGGGCCAAAACAGACCTAAAGCGCTTGAAGATGCGGTTTAATCTCCCGCACAAATGAGTCACTCGCGCAACATTTTCCTCTCTGGCGAGGCGAACACAGAAAATTCATAGATTGCCTCGAGCGGCCCCTATCTGGTCGCCGTCGCTATTCGGCTTGATTCGAACCCACAGTCCGTTATTGGCAGGGCCTGAACTGAACAGAGGCGACAAATCATGACCGACTGGGACAAATCCAAGCTGCCTTCCCGTCATGTAACCGAAGGCCCGGCGCGTGCGCCGCATCGTAGCTATTATTATGCGATGGGTCTCTCGACTAAGGACATTCAAAAGCCTTTCGTCGGTGTGGCCAGCTGCTGGAATGAAGCGGCGCCGTGTAACACCGCGCTGATGCGCCAAGCGCATGCTGTCTCTGAGGGCGTCAAAGCCGCTGATGGGACGCCGCGAGAATTCTGCACAATTACCGTGACCGACGGGATCGCCATGGGCCATGAAGGCATGCGTTCGTCTTTGGTCAGCCGCGATTGGATCGCCGATACGGTCGAGCTAACCATGCGCGGACACTCTTATGATGCCCTGGTCGGGGTCGCCGGATGTGACAAATCTCTGCCCGGCATGATGATGGCCATGCTGCGCCTGAACGTGCCGTCTGTCTTCCTTTATGGCGGTTCGATCATGCCCGGCAGCTTTGAAGGCCGAGATGTGACGGTTCTCGACGTGTTCGAAGCGGTTGGCGCGCATGCGGCAGGCTCGAACGATATGGATAGCGACAAGCTCCGTGCGCTGGAAAAAGTCGCATGCCCCGGCGATGGTGCCTGCGGTGGTCAATTCACCGCGAATACAATGGCATGCGTCAGTGAAGCGATTGGCCTGGCCCTGCCTTTATCCTCGGCCATGCCCGCGCCGTGGACGGATCGCGATGGTTATGCGCGCGAATCCGGTAAAGTCGTCATGGACTTGGTGGCTAAGAATTTGCGCCCGCGTGAGATCTGCACGCGTGAAGCCTTTGAGAATGCGGCCATCGTCGTGGCGGCCACGGGCGGCTCGACCAATGCAGCGCTGCACTTGCCGGCCATGGCGCATGAATGCGGTGTCGAATTCACGCTTCGCCATGTCGCGGAAGTGTTTGAGCGCACGCCTTATATCGCGGATCTGAAACCGGGTGGAAATTATGTCGCCAAGGATTTCGGTGAGGCGGGCGGCGTGCCCATGCTGATGAAAACGCTGATGGACGAGAAGATCGTCAACCCGGATTGTCTGACCGTCACCGGCAAAAGCTGGGGCGATTATCTGGAAGATATGAGCTTTGACGAGACCCAGAAAGTAATCTACCCCGCGGGCAAACCGATCACGCCAAATGGCGGCGTTGTTGGCTTGTGGGGATCCTTGGCCCCGGACGGCGCGATTGTGAAAGTTGCTGGACTTGAGAAACTGCAATTCACCGGCCCAGCACGTGTGTTTGACGGTGAAGAAGCCTGTATCGAAGCAGTGAGCAATCGCGAATATAAAGACGGCCAGGGTCTGGTCATCCGCTATTAAGGACCAAAAGGCGGCCCGGGCATGCGCGAAATGCTATCGACCACAGCGGCGATTTACGGCCAGGGCATGGGCGACAAAGTTGCGCTGATCACAGATGGACGCTTCTCTGGCGCAACCCGTGGCTTCTGCATCGGCCATGTCGGACCTGAAGCCCAAGAAGGCGGCCCCATCGGTTTGATCCAGGACGGTGATATCATTTCCATTGATGCTGAGTCCGGGACGATTGACGTCAAATTGACCCCCGCAGAATTGGAAGATCGCAAGCGAAGCTGGAAGCCTCGGGTGACGGCTTATGGCAATGGCACGCTGTCAAAATTTGCGAAATTGGTTGGTCCAGCCCATCTTGGCGCGGTAACCCATGAAGGGTTTGCCGGAGAACGCCATGTCTATGCCGACATCTAAGGATTCTTAACGCAAATGGGGATAACATGTTCGAAATTGTTACCGGGATCGCGCAAATCGCTCTGACACTGATCGCAGCGTATCTCGCGTATCAAGCTCATCGATTTTCGCAAAAGACGTCAAAACTGAATTTCATCATAGCAACGACGAATATTCTCAACGGAATCAATACGACCTCGATCTCAACCGAACAAAACATCGATGCGCTTCAGCGCCTGCGACCAAGCGTGAGTGGTGATCCACATAAGGACTATATTGCGTTGATGAATTTGAACTACCTGCAGACGATTTGGAGCCTTCGGGAGGAGCGTGTGATTGGACCGGCGCTTGCGAATGCCAAACTACAGAATGGAATTGGCTTCCTGCTTGATTCATCTGAAGACTACGTCAAAGGCTTGTTGGGACGAGGTTTTCCAAAGGAGTTTCAAGCTGAAATGCTTCGTTACTACGAAAAGTCTAGAACGGGACACGAGTAGCGAATTCGGAGGTGAGATTGGATCAAGGTGATCGCTCAAATATTAGCTCTGACATTGATCCGCTAATCCTACAATCGATGCGCGGGTTGCCCAAGGATTTCGCAGACTTCCCGCGCGTCTATCAGGATGAGTTGCGTCCGGCATTGCAAGCGCAGGAGGCTGAGCGCCAAGCGGCGGCAAAATCTTCTATCCGTTGGTCTTGGATTGGCGGTGCCATCGCTCTGATTGGCGCACTGCTCGGAGTCTTCGCGTTTCGCGTGCCGCAATTGGCGGTCGTGGCGGGCGTGATTGGCTTCGCGGTGCATGGGGCAGGGCGGGGGCCGCTCAACCAGATTGGCAAACGCGCGAAGCAGATGATCATCGAGCCGGTCGCGGCACGATTTGCGCTCCTGTTTGATCCAGACCCTGGCCATCAGGCGACGATTATGGATGCGCATGCGGTTGGATTGATACCCAGCTGGGATCGCTCTGAATTTGAGGACCGCCTCACAGGGGCTCGCAATGGCGTCGACTTCGAATTCTTTGAGGCGCGTTTGCAAGAACGTCGGCGCTCTACCGATTCCCGAGGCCGGACACGCACGCGCTGGGTGACGGTGTTTGATGGCCAATGTCTGCGCTTTCGGTTTCATAAGAATTTTCATGGCCGCACCAAAGTGATGCGCGATGCGGGCCTGTTCAATCGCTTTGGCGGTGGCCGCGGCATGGAACGTGTGCGCTTAGAATCGAAGGCGTTTGAGGACGCGTTTGAGGTCTATTCCACGGATCAGGTCGAAGCGCGCTATTTGCTAACGCCGGATCTTATGCAGCGCTTGATCGAACTCGAAAAAGTCTTTCGCGGTGGCAAATTGCGCTGTGCGTTTCAGACCAATGAGCTGATCGTGGCACTCGAAGGCGGCGACCTGTTCGAGCCGGGTTCCATGTTCACCCCGTTGGACAATCCAGACCGAGTGCGGGAGTTGCTCGATGATTTCGCCGCCATCTTCAATCTGATCGACAGTTTCGCGGATCCCGAACGCGTCGCGCGGTCGCGGCGGGATGGCGATCAAGATCGTTGAGCGGTTATCCCTCCCGGCTCAATTTTAAACGTCTCGCTGGCATAGCCATGATCGAGCATAAAATTTGCGAGCGCGGCATACGTCACCGTATAAATCGGTTTGCCGCGATGATCGGCGAGCTTCAGACGCTCGTCCGCCATGGGACCAAATAGCCGCCCGAATAAGCCTGCCTTGAGACGATCCGCTTGAAAATGGGCGTTTAGATTGGCTTTGATTTGCGCATAATCGGTCGTTTCCCAGAGCGCCCCAGCAATGACGTCGAGCAGGAATTCATTGCAGTTTTGGTATCGATCATCAAAGGGCGATGCGATCAGGGAATAGTTCGGATCATGCAGCGCTTGATATCGGCCATCTGCCATCATGGTCAGAATACGGCGTTGCAATTCAGGTGTCGGGATAATCACCGCCAAATCATCTACGGCAGAGGCGCCGACGAATTCATAGGGAAAGTCAGTCTCCAAATAGGATTGTGTTTTGGGCAGGGACTCACCATCGCCGTGAAACAAATTGTGCCCAACATAGCCGCGCAGCAGATCGCCATTATCGGTTTGGATGGCCTGATAGACCCAGAACCCGCCATGGGTGTATTCGATACCGTCAGGGAGTTTGTCCCGGGTGCGCCCAGTGCGAAAGACGATGGCGACGCGCGCGCCTTTTTCACCCAGCGTTCTCTCTATGGTTTTGGAAAATGCTGCCGCCTCTTCTGGCGTGTAGCGTTGTGAGAACACGGTCTTAGATGAGCCGCTATCGGCTGCGCCAATCGGGGCAAGCAAAGCGAGGCTTGCCCCGATTAAGGCTGTTTTGATCCAGGCCCTCATTTGGGATCAGCTTTGTGAACTGGATGGGTTGGGGAAGACGGGGTCATTTCGGGCAAAGGCTGGGCGATCACCACTGCGTCATCGACTTTAAGCGGTGTGTTGGCGACATCCCACAGGTCTGCGGATATCTCCGTCGCGGTTTCGCCGCCGGCTTCGGCCAGGGCACCAAGCCCGGCGAGCGGGACCGCAACAGCGCCGAGGGCGACTTGCGTCCCCGACGCGGCGAGACGCGCGGAGGCGTCAGCGGAATCCAAGGTCGCATCGGACATGTTCTGGAAACTGTCAGCCATTGCCAGCGGGCTGGCAATGACGGCCAAAAGGATAAGGGTTTGGGAACTTCATCCTCAGAAGTGAGCGCTTACATACAAATCTTCATCCAGGAATGCAAGTGAATGTTCACTACTTATTTGTAACCTTACAAAAAGAGCTGGTCAGCGCGGTTGAAATTTGCCCCAAAAAAGACTTGGTTGGGCAATATCCGGGCGATCGTGTTCAGCTTGGCTTCAGTTCTATAGGTTTAGAGAAAATCGCATGAAACCAATGATTTCCTCCTTGAGTGCCCTTGCGGCCGTCTTCGTTATCGCTATGCCGAGTGCCAGTGCGCTGACCTGCGCCCAGCAAGCAGCAGATTTGCAGAACCGTCAGATTGAAGTGCAAGAGATTGCCGAAGCGCGTCTCGCCCTCGTCGATGAAGTTGAAGCGGCAGGCGATGCCTGGGAGGATGTGGAAGTCCACCGCTTGGCCAGCAAAAGCCACGCGCAAGTCGCTGACGAAGCGAAAGTGAAATATGACGCGCTCAAAGCCGATCTATTTCAGAAAGAGACGGATTTACAGTCCATGGTCGTTTCGCTGAACGATGAAGTCGCGGCCTATAATTCTAAGTGCGTAAAAGACTAGCGCCCGCGACGCTGAACGCTGTTCGACAACATCTAGTCCCTAAGTGTCGCGATCACCGGCACATGATCCGAAGGTTTTTCGAGCCCGCGGGCTTTGCGGTAGATTTCGACGCTCTCTAGCCGATCTGCTGCTTGCGGGCTGAGCAAATGGTGGTCAATGCGAATGCCATGATCCTTTTGCCAGGCGCCGCCTTGATAATCCCAGAACGTGTATTCGTGGCCGCGATTGTCCGCCGCTTCGAAAGCTTCCGTGAGGCCTAGATTTTTTAAGCGGCGAAACGCGGCTCGGCTTTGCGGTAAGGCGAGGGCGTCATCCGCCCAGACGGTTTCTTCCCAACAGTCTTCGGCGCGTGGGATGATATTATAGTCGCCGCACAAAACGATCGACTCTTCTGCCTGCATCAGTGTTGCTGCATGGGTTTTGAGATGGCCCATCCAGTCCAGTTTGTAATCGTATTTCGGGCCCGGCGCTGGGTTGCCATTGGGCAAATATAGCCCCCCGACGCGCACAGGATTATCCGCCAAGACCAGCGCCTCAATATAGCGCGCTTGCTCATCCTCTTCATTTCCGGGCAGGCCTCGCACGACATCTTCCAAGGGAAATCGCGAGAGCATGGCGACGCCATTATAGCTTTTCTGGCCATGGGCTTCGACATTATAGCCCAGCTCTTCGATCTCGAGATAAGGAAAGGCGTCCGTCTCGCACTTAATCTCTTGCAGACAGATCACATCGCAATCGATGGCCTTGAGCACTTCGATCACGGTGGGCAAGCGGGCTTTGATAGAATTGACGTTCCAGGTCGCGATTTTCATGGCGCTTGTTTAGCGCGCTTTGCGGCTTAGGCCAGCCTCAAATTTCTGCTTGACGAGAAACTATTTGGTTTCCTATAAAGAGAAACTGAAAGGTTTCATATTATGACGCAGCAATTGGTTTTCCGGGCAATCGCTGATCCAACCCGCCGCAGTATTATGACGATGCTGTCCTCGGGCGAGCGCTCTCTGAGCGACATCACGGCCGCGTTTGAGATGACAAGGCCGGCGGTTGCCAAACATTTGAACATATTGCGCGAAGGCGGCCTCGTCCGCGTCCGCAAACAAGGCCGCGAACGGCTGCATCGTTTGCAGCCGGAAGCCCTGAAAACGGTATCCGAGTGGCTCAGCTTCTTTGACCAGTTCTGGGACGAGAAACTGGCAAACCTAAAACAATCAGTGGAGATGGACGATGAGTGATGCCGTCATGGTGAAAACGATTTATTTGAAAGCGACACCTGAAAAGGTCTGGCGGCATTTGACCGATAAAGAGCTATTGGCGCGATGGTTTCACGAAACCGACCGTGATCTCGCGGACAAAGCTTCATTCCAATATTTGAGCTTCCACTATGACAAAGAAGACCGAACGCTTATGTGGGGCGAGGTTTTGGAGTTCGAGCAGAACAAGAAGCTTGTGCACACGTTCACACATCAATGGCTGAACGGTGTCGTAACAACCGTGACTTGGGAGTTGCTGGAATTGGACGGTGGCACGCAATTGACGATGACACATGACGGCATGGCCGCGTTTGATCAGCTGTCGGATCATGACAAAGGTTGGGATGAGCATTTGCTGCGTTTGCGGATGATGCTCAGCTAGGCAGGAATCGAAACCGCCTTTGATCCCCATAGGCCCAAATCCGGCTGTCTTCGAGCGTTCCCAGGCCGATATTGTGAATCGCTTTCCATCGGCCTCGATGATCCTTGCGGCTGGATAGAATTCCAATATGCGGCAGTGTACCACCGACGCGGCAAGTGATCAGGTCGCCAGGTTGCCAGTTTGACGCTGGCTGTTCGTGGCCATGTCGTTCCAGCCAAGTCTCGATATTGGGGACGCGGCGGTGGTCAATGTTTCGATCCGTACGGGTACGGCCCCAGCGCTTTGGGTAGACGCTAAAATTGGCCGCCATGTCTTTGTGGACATGCTCTTGGAAATCGAAGGCGAACGCGTCGCGATACGCGCGGATAATTACGTCAATACAAACGCCGCGATCACGGGGCACGTCGCCGCCGGGATATTCTAGCGCGACATAGGCGGCGTCATAAGATGTTGTGACGCCGATCTGCTGCCTGGCATGGGTGATAAGACGCGCTGAGCGGCCGTCCCCTCCGGTTGCGAGAGTCGGGACAAGTGGCAGCGCCAAGAGGCCCGTCAGATAGGTGCGTCGAGTCGTGTCCATGCCTTACACTCACTACGGAGTGTGGCGTCATTGGGGTCGAAGCGTGGCTTTAGAACCCGCGCAGTTCCGCAAATTCTTCGAGTTCGGCGCGGTCGGTATAAAGTTCATTCACTGGATTTTCGGGATCCGGCACACCGACAGCAATGCCGCACCAAACCATTTCATGTTCGCCCAGGCCAAGATGCGCTTTCAAGGTCGGTCGCAAAATACCCCAGCATTCTTGCATACAGGTGCCCCAGCCGCGCTCTTCTGCGAGCAAACACAGGGTCTGCATGAACATGCCCGCATGGCCCCATTGGCCGTGTCCGACACGTTCGTCCATGACGATGAACAGCGCCAACGGTGCATCAAAGAACCGATAGTTCCGCGCGAACCATACCATACGCCCGGCGCGGTCTTCACGCGGGATGCCGATCTTGCCGTACATGGCTTCGCCAACCGCCCGCCGCCGGGCATTTTGGACGTCCGAAATGTATTCCGGGTAGATTGGATAGTCCGTCGGTTCGCCTCTTGGATTTGAGAGCAGCTTTTCAGCTGCCAGATTCTCGACCGCGAGCTTGTCATCGCCCGCCAAGGCAATCACCCGCCAGGGCTGAAGATTACCGCCTGAGGGGGCTCTTTGAGCATCTTTCAGCCATTGTTCTACGTCGTCTTTATCCAGTGGCGTGGGCAGAAACGCCCGCGTCGAAATCCGCTTTTTGACTGCGGTGCTGACATCCATGGATCGCTCCCTCATCCCTTTGGGTCGTAACCTAACGCGAGATCATATTCCGGCTAGGGGTATCGTGGCGAGAAGTCTTTTGACCAGAATTCACCCTCCCAATTCTAATCCATATTGTCGAGCTTTGCATATTTATAGTTGCATCTACCGTCCCAATATAAGCCCCGCCTGGTAGTAAAATCTAAAAACAGAAATTTTTTTCGGCTTTGTTGTGTGACTTCTATATTTAGGGGGCGGCTAATTTATCCGGGAGCGATCTCATTTAACTTTGATGTAATCAATTTTGCTGCGTTTTTAGCGCTCGTGACCTCTGTATCTATTACCACATCAGCAGGAGGCATGTCGCGGGCAGCAGATTCGAATTGGTCAAAATTGGCGCGCAAAATCTCGATGTCTCGGAGCTTTCCAAATTCGGCGCGATCCGCATTGGCGATGCGATCGAGCTGTCCGTCTTGTGAAAGCGTGAGATGGACGAATGTGATCTTGCCCCCAACGGCTTCCACCAGGTCTTGGACGCGGCTTGGAAAGTCTGGCCGGACCGAATTCTCAGGCAGATAGGTGAAGATGAAAGAGCGGTCTTCGCTGGCAGCCGCTTCCATAGTCTCGATCCAGAATTTCTCGCGCAATCTCACGAAGTTTTCCGACCCAAACGGAAAGATAGAAGCGACGGCATCGACGATGAGGTGATTGTGGAAGAGCGCAAACCCGGTCGCTTCCGCGACAATTTTCGCCACGGTCAGCTTTCCCGCGGCGGGCGGGCCGTAAATAAAGATGACTTGCATTTGAACCTATCCGTTTTCGAACAAGGCCTGCGCGGTCGCGGTCATGCTGGTCACGCCCGTCTCGATTGCGCGGGCATAGTCTGGCGCAAAGAAGGGGGAGTGAAGCGATGGCAGCGCGAGCGCGCTATCTTGTGCCGCTTGCCATTTTTCGGGGGCGACAGCCCCGACCCAGAATAAGAGACTCGGGATCTTAGCGTCAGTGCGTCCATATTGGCTGAAATCTTCGCCGCCCATAACCGGGGGAACCTGGCCAACATTTTCTGCGCCGATGACCGCGCTAATCGCCGCGTCCGCGGTCGCGGCGAGGTCCGGGTCATTATAGATAGACGGGGTATAATCCGGCTCCATGAAGATTTCAGGCTCAGGCGCCCCAAATGCCAGGGCTTGGGCCTTGGCGATGCGTTCAATGCCGTCGAGGAGCATGGTCCGGGTCTCGTCATCATAAGATCGAACCGTCAGCAGTAATTTTGCTTCGTCAGAGATGATATTGTGCTTCGCCCCAGCTTGGAATGATCCGACGGTGACCACAGCCGGGGTTTGCGGGTTCACATTGCGTGAGACCAGTGTCTGTACGGCGGTCACGATGGCGGCGCCAACCACAACGGGATCCTTTGTTGTGTGGGGATAAGCGCCATGCCCGCCGACGCCTTTGACGGTGATATCAACGCTATCGACATTTGCCATCGCATAGCCTGGCGCATAGGCGACTTGCCCGCTCGGCAAGCTCGCGGAGACATGTAAAGCAAGATTATAATCAGGCAGCGGGAACCGTTCGAACAAGCCGTCGGCAATCATCGCTTTGGCGCCATTGC
Organism: Henriciella sp.; assembly: GCA_013213825.1. Taxonomy (GTDB): domain Bacteria; phylum Pseudomonadota; class Alphaproteobacteria; order Caulobacterales; family Hyphomonadaceae; genus Henriciella. The sequence continues at coordinate 8,493 of JABSQA010000025.1, read as the reverse complement.
CCAGCTCTTCTGCTGGCTGGGCGATCATGATCAGCGTGCCTGACCAATCGTCTTTCGCCGCGATCAAGTTCCGCGCTGTTCCGATCCAGCTGGTCATGTGAATATCATGCCCGCACGCATGCATCACGCCGCTCGTCACGCCGGTCCAGGTCTCGTCGATGATTTGCGAGGCATGTGGGACACCGGTCCGCTCGGTCACAGGCAGCGCATCCATATCGGCCCGGATGAGCACAGTTGGTCCGTCACCATTTTTAAAGACGCCAACAACGCCATAACCGCCGACGCCGTCCCGCACGACGCCATTATCCCGCAATGATTTGTGCTTGGTCCACGTATCACCGAGCCTTGTGGAAACTTCAAAGCCCAAGCTCTCTAACTCATTGGCCATAATGCTGGAGCTTTTGATCTCTTTGAAAGAGAGCTCCGGATTCATGTGAAAATAAGTGTAGAGATCGATCAGATTGGTGCCGGCTGTTGGCATATCTTCGGTGATCTCAATCGGCGCTCGCGTAAGCGATGCAGTGTGTTCGATTGCGCCATCCAAGCTCGCTGAGTCGTCTGTTTTTACAGGCGAACAAGCGACCAAGCTGGCCCCAAGAAAAGACGTGGAGATTACGGAAATCAGTCGAAACATAAGGGCTCGCTTATCTGCATATTAAGGTAGTTCTGTCATGGTGGCGCCAATAGCTCGTGAAGGCAAGGGAGGCCTTCGCGTCGGGAAAGAGGATCGAAAATGGTGGCTCGCGCGCGTTTTAAAGCAGCCTTATTGGCCTTCAGCATTGTCGGATTATCCGCATGCGGAGGTGGCCAAACGGTGACGCCCGAAATGTTCGACGCTGAGGTTCAGCGCTTGTCTGACTCTGGCGATATGTATGGCGAAGTGTTTTTGGCCCTGAAAACGCGCCGACCGGAACTATACAACGACTTCCGTCGCATCGCGCAGCGCGAATTCAACAATGGTCGGAGCCTTAGAGATTCCAGCCGCGTCGCCAGCATGAGAATGCGCGACAAGTTTCTAGGTGAAATTCTGGAGCTGTCGAAAGCTGCGAGTGACGAGACCGTCGATGAAGTGATTGATGTGATGCTCGACACCTATACGATCCTAGGTGAGAAGAGCGCGAAAGAGTGTGCGCGGAACATTGATGGCCTGCCACCGGAAAAGATCGAGCTTTTGCCGAGAGAGTTGCGTCAGCGCGAAACTGAACTCGTCATCAAATTGCTCAATGCGCCGCAGACCGCTGCCAATCGCCGAGCAGCGTCCCGCAAGGAAGTGGTGAATTGGATGCAAAACTTGGCCAAGCTTGAGCCAGAAGTCGGACAGATGCTGCATATTCTTGCCAAGGAAAAACGCGGCAAAAAGGATGATCAAGCGCTCTGTGATGGTATGATCGCAACCTATAAGCGCTTGAGCTATAAAAAGAGCACCGAACGCGGCGTTCTGTTTCGAGGCTTGGCTTTGATGGCACTGCAGGAACGCTTGCACATCCGGAACACGACGGAATCCGAAGACGAAAACGCTTAAGCCGCGATCACACCCAAAAATTCCGTTTCGCTCCGTCCTCTGACTTGCTAAGCTTCAGGTCAGAGACGGAGGGATGTCTATGTCCGAAACAACACCTAATCCCGCCCCGGCGGCAGAAACGTCGGTTGGTGTGCATGCACATTCTCATACGCAAGACGCGCTGAACCAACTCAAAGATCTCAAAGTCTATGCCCATTCGCCCATCATCTATTGGTGGCCAATTTGGGCGCTCGGAATGCTGTTCGGTTTTATCTCAATGTTTCTACCTGATACGGTCGGCACCGCCGATGGTGCTGGCCCGGTTTCGACCGCCGCCCTGGTGCAGGGACAGACATTCGTGTTCGTGCTCGTCTTTGTTATTTTTTCGACCACCGTAAAATTACGCGGCGCGAATTCTGTGATCCTCGGACTGATCTTAGCGATTGGGGTGATCCTGCTCTTTATGGCCAATATGTTCGGGCCGATCGCGTCCTATATTGCCGGTTTAGAAATTTATATGAGCCCGTCTTTCTATTGGTTTGTCGGGATAACCGTGTTCGTGATGTGGGCGGTGATGGTGTTTGGGTTTGATAAGGTCAAATTCTACGAAATTGCGCCCGGCCAGGTGCGCGAGCGGGTCTATTGGGGCAGCGGTGACCGCGCCGAAAGTGGCGCCAATGCGCGGTGTCGCTATCTGAAAGACGATTTCCTGCGCCATCGCATGCTGGGCGGGAACTTGCTCGGTGACATTGAGATTACGCTCGCCGATGGTGAAGTTTGGTATCTGCACAATGTCTTGTTCGCGAAAACACGCGCGGATCGGATCAATGAGCTGATCGTCACTCGACCCGTCGATTAAGCCGAAAAACTGCTATGCACGCTCGGCACATAGCCGTGCGCCAAAGCCTGGCACGTCACTTGCGGCGTCAGCCGCAACCCGTGTGTCGGGAGATCGGTCGCGGGGCCATATCCAGAAAAGTGCCACGCGTACGCCGCGTCTTGCCACTTCAGAAAAGCGGTTGCCCCAGTTGTGAACATGGCGCCATCCGGAAGGGATGTGACCTCGACCTGTTCGCGATCAGCCTTGCCTTTGAGAACAGCTTGGATTTCACCGGCTATGGCATCGCTCAAGTCGATGGCTTTCGGGCGATAGCCAAAGGCTCCGGCGCGGACCAAAGCCTCACGAAAGCGCTTTGCATCTGGATAGCGGCATTCATAACAAGGCCGATGTCCCGCCGCTAGGGCGGTGACTTCATCGAGGAAGAAGAGTTCGGTATACGTGCCCTCGCTCATCGGTACACGTTGGCGGTTCTTGAAGCTCAAGACGCATGTAATCCATTGCCGCGTCTTCCAATGCGTCGGCCTCAGCGTCCGATCTTCGGTATGAAAACAGCCGCCACGATTGCCCATCAGGTCGCCGCGCTCTGGAACCGCGTGAATCAGGCCAAAAGGATCAACGCGGTTCTGAAGGGGCATGGCTTAGGTCTCTTCGCCGCCAAATTGTGTTGTCCAGTCTTCGACCATGGCGTCTTCGATTTTTTGGAATAAGACCGGGGGCGCTTGGATCGGCATGCCTTGTGGCATCGCGTCGAGCAGGCCTTCATCGTCTGGCGATGGCCATTTACGATTACCCTCCGGGATGCCCAGCGTATCGAGAATGCTCTTCGCTGTATTGGGAATAAGTGGCTGCGCGACAATCGCGAAGATCGCCACCAGATTGAGACCGGTTCGCACGCCGACCGCGGCCGCGTCTATGTCCGACTTATATTTCACCCACGGCTCGGCGCGGGTCAGATACTCATTGCCCGCCGCCCACAGGGCCCGTGTCTCGGCCGCCGCCTTGCGGAAATCCATCGCTTCATAATGTTCCGAAATCCGCGCCAATCCCGCTTTCAACTCCGCCGCCATCCAGGCTTCATCATCACCCGGAGTTCCCGCATCTGGAAGCGCGCCATCAAACTTGCTCACCGTATATTTGGTGATCCGATTGACGAAATTGCCCAGCACATTGGCCAAATCTGAATTGATCGCCGCTTGGAAGCCTTCCCAGGTGAACGCCGCGTCGTACCCTTCCGGCGCGTTTGCCATCAAATACCAACGCCAATAATCCGCCGGTAAGAGGTCCAAGGCTTGGTCCATGAACACGCCGCGCTTCTGACTGGTCGAGAATTTGCCGCCATACCAGGTGACCCAGTTGAACGCTTTCAGCTTGTCGACCGTCTTCCAAGGTTCGCCGGAGCCGAAGATCGTGACGGGGAAAGAGACCGTATGGAAGGCGACATTGTCTTTGCCCATGAACTCGACATATTCGACGTCTTCAGCGCCCTTATCGGTGCGCCACCAGCTTTCCCAGTCACCGCCGGTTGCTTTCGCCCACTCTTCGGTGGCCGCAATATATTCGACCGGCGCGTCGAACCAGACATAGAAGACCTTATCCTCAAAGCCAGGCCGCGGATTGCCTTCCGCCCCCAGCACAGGCACACCCCATTTTAGGTCGCGTGTAATGGCTCGATCTCGCAGGCCTTCATCCAGCCATTTCAGCGCAATTGAGCGCGCCAATTGTGGCCAGTCTTTCGAGGCTTCAACCCATTCGCGGATCGTGTCCTGCATTTTCGATTGCAACAGGAACAGATGCGCCGTGTCACGGATCTCAATATTGGTGCCGCCAGAAACGGCAGAATAGGGGTTCTTCAGGTCGACCGGGTCGAGCAATCGGCCGCAATTGTCACATTGGTCGCCGCGCGCTTTCTCATAGCCACAATGCGGGCAGGTGCCTTCGACATAGCGATCTGGCAGAAAGCGGCCATCATCAACGCTATAGACCTGTTTCGAAACGCGCTCTTCGATCAGCCCTTTTTCTTCCAGAACGCGGGCAAAGTGCTGAGTCAGCGCTTTATTCTCATCGCTCGATGAGCGGCCAAACCAATCATAGGACAAAGAAAAGCCGTCACCGGCCGCGCGTTGAATTTCATGCTGCTCATCGCAATAGGCCTGAACGCTCATCTCAGCCGCTTGGGCGGCCAGTTCGGCGGGCGTTCCATGTTCATCCGTGGCGCAAATATAAAGCACATCATGGCCCTGCAGTCGCTGGAAGCGGGCGTAGACATCGGCCGGCAACATTGAGCCTGCCAGATTCCCCAAATGCTTGATGCCATTAATATAGGGCAGGGCGGAGGTGATTAGGATCCGGCGTTTACTCAAGATTTATCTTCCCATACAAAGGTTTACCTCGCGTAAGACGGAATCGGACGCAGAAGCTGACCCCGTCATATCGCGAGATGGGATAAAATAAACATCCTTGAGGAGGGAAGAATGCCAAAAATTGCAGGTGTAAACCTATTAGGGGTCGTGCTCGCGGCTGTAGCGATGTTTTTCGTCGGATTTCTTTGGTATGGCGTGCTGTTTCAAGAGCCGTGGATGAATGCCAATGGTCTATTCTTTGTGGATGAGACCAAACAAAGCATGCAGTGGCTGACGGCGGATGGCATCCAATCGATTGCAGGCGATGCCGGACCGAACCCCATGGTCATGCTTTGGGGCTTTGTTTTGTCACTGGTACTGGCCTATGGCCTCGGCTGGCACATGAAGCAGAAAAATATCTCAAAAGCCGGAACCGCCGCCCTGTTCGGACTATGGATGGGGTTGCTGATCGGCGTGCCGCTCATGGCTTATGACACCGTCTACACACCATTTGGGTCATTGATGGGCCTGTTCGTTGATGGCAGCCACACGGTCGTGACCTTTGTCGCGGCGAGTGTGGTTCTGTCCTTCTTCGACTAAGCCACGATGCATCTCGAAAAAATAAGACCCCCGAACCGCTTAGCGGTCCGGGGGCAAGGGATGCTCATTGGGAGGAAACAGAGCATCTGGGAGCGGGTTTGCGAGGCTTAGCCGATCTCGGGCGACCAAGCTGAAACGCGAATTTCAACCTTGCGGTCTTGTGGCACCGTATATTGGGCCGGCACCACGGTGACGATGTCGCGCTCAACACGGGCGCCATCTAAGCGATGTTGACGCAAAGCTGACGAAACCGTCGCGAGGCGGGCTTGAGCCAGATGGTTGGCGGATCTCTGAGTCCTTGCGTCCGCGGCGGATGCAGCGATCGAGACGGGGCCGATAATGCAGCCTTCGAGGCGCGATTTCGTGTCTTCAAGCATCGCTTGCGACGCCGCCGTCAACTGCGACTCCCCAGCGGGGAAATAGACTTGAAGGGTTTGCGTCTCGCACACTGGCGCCTCAGACGCGACAAATTTCGCGGTCGGCGGCGCCGGCAGAGGTTGCGCCGTGGCCATGCCAGCGCTGGCGGCAAAGAGTGCGGCGGAGATAAATATCTTTGTCATCGGGCAGCTCCCGTCTTGCTTGGGTTCAAGAAACCGAGCACCGAGGGCCAAATCATGCTCGGATCGAGATCAAATGTGGCAACTGCATGATCTTGTCATGACGCCTTGCGCTTTGCCGAAGCTCGTTATAAATGACCCGCCAGTGCCCCTATAGCTCAGCTGGTAGAGCAACTGATTTGTAATCAGTAGGTCCGCGGTTCGAGTCCGTGTGGGGGCACCACTTTCGAGGGCAACCGCTCTGCCGACCCGCGCGGCCTCGCGATATACGCACGCTTCGAAATTCTAGTTCACAAGCGCCCGTCGGTGATTATATGTTTTTCATTGGGACGACGCTGTTAGAGTGAATTTGCGGGACGCTATATGCAAGAACATACAGAGAGATTTCGGGGCGCGTTAAAATCGGCGTCTCGTCCGAAAAATCGGCTCCCGTATGACACTAAATTTCGCTTTCGCGACGGGTTAGAGGCCGAGCTGGAACAAGCCATTATGGCGAAGGAATCTGTGCTGATCGTTGGCGAAGCCGGCGACGGTAAAACCAGTCTGATCGCCAGCGTTGATAAGAAACTGCGCAAATCCAAAAGCCGCAAAATCCTATCTTTCTCGGCCAATGAGATTCAGGCGGGTTGTGTCTATGTGGGCGAATGGCAATCCAAGCTCGCCGTGATCTTGGAAGAGGCCCGGAAAGAGCGCGCCATTCTGCACTTGGTCGATATTTGGAACTTTCTCAGCGCCGGCACGGCCAGCAATGTGAAATCCAGTTTCTGGGACATGATCCAGCAAGACATAAAGCGCGCCAATGGCGTGCAAGTTATCGGTGAAGTGACCCCAGAAGTGCTCGATCAATTGAGCGCCCTGCCGAACTTTTTGGCCGATTTTCACGTCATTAAGATGCCGCGTTTGGATGAACCAGAATATCATAAAATTCTGGAGCAATTCGCCGGTCGTCTTGGCATGAAACTGGAGCGTACCGCTCTGCAAAAGCTGAACGCCTTAGTCGGCACCTTCTTGCCGCAAGCGAAAGGGCTGCCTGGTGCGTTTCGGACTCTGGAAGCTCTTAAAGAAGATCAAAAACGCGAACATCCCCCGGGCAAGGATCAAGTTCTGACTCCGACCGAATCGGATGTCGAAGCAACCATTGTTCGGTTGACGCGATTGCCCGAATTCGTCGTCTCTTCCACGGCGCGTTTAAAAACGAGTGAGTTGAAACGCTGGTTCCGCCAACGGATTATCGGTCAAGAGCGCGCGGTCGATGCGGTCATTGAGACCATCGCGCTCTACAAATCGGGGCTAAACGATCCGACCAAGCCGATTGGCTCTTTCCTTTTTGTTGGGCCAAGCGGTGTCGGGAAGACAGAACTTGCCAAAGCGCTGGCGGAGTTTTTGTTCGGCAGTGCGCAGAAAATGTTGCGCTTTGATCTGTCTGAGTTCGCTAAATATTACTCCATCGATATGTTGATTGGCGCGCCGACGGGACAGAAAACAAAAGCGCGTCTGCTTGATCCGCTGCGCTCTGACCCCTTCCAAGTCATCCTTTTTGATGAAGTCGAGAAAGCCAGTATCAGCATCCATGATGTAATGTTACAGCTGCTCGATGAGGGCTCTGTCTCGCCGCCGAATGGCGCGCCGGTAAGCTTTCGACAGACCATTTTCATTGCCACAACCAATGCCGGTGCTCAGGCGGCGACCAAGCCGACGCCTGGCTTCGGAAATCCGATTGATCCAGAATTTGACCGTGACCGAGCTTTGCGCGAACTCGAAACGCATTTCCGGCCAGAGCTGCTCAACCGGTTTCAGCACATCGTCCCATTCCATCCGCTGACGCGGGATCAGATCTTACTGATCGCTGAGTTGGAACTCAAACGCGTGTTGAAGCGCCAGGGGCTGGTCAATCGGGATATCGCGGTGGATGTGAGCAAGGACGTGCTCAAACATGTTGTTCAGGTCGGCTATGATGTCCGCTATGGCGGCCGTGCTTTGCAACGCACCATCCAAAAAGAGATTGTGCTGCCGATTGCGATCACTCTGATGGAGCGGGGGCCTTCAGAAGGCAGCATCATTCAAGTCTATATGCGGGAGGATGATGTCGCCGTTGGCTTGATCCGGGGGCCAGAAGACAGCACCAAACCTGCCAAACGTCCAAATGCCAAAGCCGCCAGCGGCAGCCGGCTAACGATTGAGACCTTGCCAAAGACGATTGAGCAAAAGCGTGAGCAGATCAAAGACCTGCGCGAACAGGCGGAAATCAACAAAATGCATGCCATCATCCAAGACGTCGATCGCGAGCGAGAAGCGCCAGATTTCTGGGATGATGCTCGCCGGGCCTCGTCGCGATTTGCCTTGCAATCACGCTTTCAGGACTATGTGCAAAGCTACCATCGCCTGCGGGATGATTTACAAGCGCTTGAAGCCACCGCGAGTGGCGTGAGCGACAAATCAGGATTGCAGAAATGGGTTCGCGATTTTGATCGGTTCGAAACCCGGTTCCGGACGGTTCAGCGGGAATTGGTGGCGATTGGTGAGGCGCTTGATTACCCCGCCTTGCTCAGCATCACGCCCCTCACGCCGCAGTCTGAGAATATTGAGTTGCTCTACAAAATGTACGCCGATTGGGCGCGGCGGCAGAATTTCGAAATTGATTTGCTTTGTGCGCCG
>JABSQA010000249.1 GCA_013213825.1 Henriciella sp. | reverse complement strand
GAATTCTCCGTTGCAAGGGGCAAAGGCTATGTCCCTGCGACGGAAAACCGTGCAGAAGACGCGCCTATCGGCTTTATTCCAGTGGACGCGATTTACTCGCCTGTTCGCCGCGTCGGCTACCAAGTCGAAGACACACGTGAAGGCACGGTCCTGGACTATGACAAGCTGACACTGACAGTTGAGACAGATGGCTCAATCACACCGGAAGATGCCGTCGCTTATGCCGCGCGCATCATGCAGGATCAGCTACAGCTCTTCATCCCCTTTGATGAGCCTGAGTCTGAAAGCTCTAGCCAGACTGAAGAGAGCGATCTCGGTTTCAACCCAGTCCTGCTCAAGAAAGTCGACGAGCTGGAACTGTCTGTCCGTTCTGCAAACTGCTTGAAGAACGACAATATTGTCTACATTGGCGACCTTATCCAGAAGTCCGAAGCGGAAATGCTCCGCACTCCGAACTTCGGTCGCAAGTCGCTAAACGAAATCAAAGAAGTACTGGCCGGCATGGGCCTTCACCTCGGTATGGATGTGCCAGATTGGCCGCCTGAGGATATTGAAGCCCTCGCCAAAAAGTACGACGACCACTTGTAAGGATGTATGCCCGAGAGGGCAGACAAGGAGACTAAAATGCGTCACGGCATGGCCCATCGGAAGCTGAACCGCACAGCTTCACACCGCAAAGCGATGTTTGCCAATATGGCAGCGTCTCTGATTGAGCACGAGCAGATCGTTACGACTCTGCCAAAGGCCAAAGAGATGAAGCCATTCATGGACAAGCTGATCACGCTGGCCAAGCGTGGCGACCTTCACGCCCGCCGTCAGGCTGTGTCTAAGGTCCGCGACGAAGCGGCTGTGAAGAAGCTTTTTGAAGTCTTTGGCGAGCGCTACAAAGACCGCAATGGTGGATACACGCGCGTTCTGAAAGCTGGCTTCCGCCATGGTGACAACGCGCCGCGCGCCGTCATCGAACTGGTTGATCGCGACGAAGACGCTCGCGGTGCTGCTGATCGTGCGCGTCACGAGGCCGAATTGGAGGCGATGGAGGAATAGACCTCTCGCTCAAACTACAGTTTCAAAAACCCGGTCTGATTGGCCGGGTTTTTTTGTGAATCTGGCGATCTTTGCTTTCATTAACCATAAATGCCATACTCCCCGGACTGAGTGCCGGAGGGCGGTCGCGTCTTCCGTATCTAAGGGGACGCAAATGAAACACTATCGTCGCGCAATTCGCGCCAGCCTTATCGCTGTCGGCATAGCCGGTCTGGCGAGTTCACCTCATGCCATTGCAGAAGAGCAAGACGTCATTCTCGTCTTGGATGGTTCTGGCTCGATGTGGGGTCAGATTGAGGGCGAGCCGAAAATCTCCATCGCCCGGCAAGTGGTCGGGCAAGTGATGGATGATTTGCCGGAAAATCAGCGCCTCGGATTGGTGGCCTATGGCCATAATCGCAAAGGGGATTGCGGCGATATCGAAGAAGTGGTCAGCCTCAGCAAAGATCGCGACGCCGTGCGCAATGCGGTCGACACGATCAATCCAAAAGGCAAAACGCCGCTGAGTGCGGCAGTGCAATTTGCGGCGGAAAAGCTACGCTATACGGAAGAGAAGGCCACAGTCATTCTCGTCAGTGATGGCCGCGAAACTTGCGATCTCGACCCCTGTGCCGTCGGCAACGCGCTTGAGCAGGCCGGCATTGATTTTACCGCACATGTCATCGGTTTTGATGTGGTCGAACAAGCCGATCAGGAACAATTGCAATGCTTGGCGGAAAACACAGGGGGCACGTACCTCAATGCCGGGAGCGCTGAAGAGCTGTCTGAGGCGTTGGAAGAAACGGTTGTTGAGGTCCCAACCCAAGAGCCTGTCAGGGAAACCCGACTGGTGCTGCGTGCCACGGACCTCGCACAGGGACCAGAAATCGAATCCGGCCTGACCTGGCGGGTGGTTGGCGCTGGCGGTGGTGACGAGGTCTTCACTGTGAGCGATGCCGGTGTCAGCGGCGTTGAGATCGATCCTGGCATATATGATGTATTCGTCGAATGGCCTGAGAAGAATTTGAATGGCTCCGCAGAGGCGGTACAAATCGCCAATGCGATCGAAAAAACGGTGACGATCGCGCTAGAGCAGAGTTATGAGTCCCCGCTGCGGACAGATCCCGAAGGCGCAGCGCCAGCGAGCTCATCGATCATCGTGAAGTGGCCAGGCCCCGA
>JABSQA010000248.1 GCA_013213825.1 Henriciella sp. | reverse complement strand
AGCGCCATTGCCGCCGCGTTCTCATCACCAAGATGGAACGTCGTGTTCTCGAAGAACATGCCGAGGATTTCTTCTGAGTCGTAGCCCAGTGCACGAAGCAATACCGTTGCAGGCAACTTGCGGCGTCGATCGATACGGGCGTAAACCAGATCCTTGGGATCAAATTCGAAGTCGAGCCATGAACCACGGTAGGGAATGACACGAGCGCTGTAGAGCAGCTTGCCAGAGCTATGGGTCTTGCCCTTGTCGTGATCAAAGAAACCACCCGGCGAGCGATGGAGCTGGGAGACGATCACTCGCTCAGTACCATTGATAACAAAGGTACCGTTCTCGGTCATCAGGGGGATCTCCCCCATGTAGACGTCTTGTTCTTTAATGTCCTTGATGGACTTTGAGGAGGACTCTTTATCGTAAATGATGAGACGAACTTTCACGCGCAGCGCGCAGGCATAGGTCGTGCCGCGCAGCACACATTCGTCAACATCAAAGACAGGCTTTCCGAGCGAGTAATCAACATACTCAAGAGCTGCATTGCCGCTGTAGCTGACAATGGGGAAAACCGACTTGAAAGCCGCGTGCAGACCGTAGTCGCCGCGCTCTTCAACCGGTACACCGTCTTGGGTGAACTTACGATAGGAGTCCAGCTGGATCGCCAACAGATATGGAATGTCCATTACCTTCGGCAGCGACCCGAAATCTTTGCGGATGCGTTTCTTCTCAGTATATGAGTAAGCCATCAATACTCCCCAGCGAGTTGCTATCGGGCTAGCCCGACTTTGACCGACACCATGGCCGGACGTTTTCCGGTGTTAGAACCGGGAAAAGGCCGGAGCACCTTAGTGCCCCAGCCCGAGTTGATACGCTCGCCTTGAACGAGCGAATCGGTCTTACTTAAGCTCGACGCTACCGCCAGCTTCTTCGACTTGCTTCTGGATATCCTCAGCTTCGTCCTTAGCAACACCTTCCTTGATAGGAGCAGGTGCGCCGTCGACAAGTGCCTTGGCTTCCTTGAGGCCCAGTCCAGTCACCGCGCGAACAACCTTGATCACGTTGACCTTCTTCTCACCAGCTGAAGTCAGAACGACGTCAAAGTCGGTCTTCTCTTCTGCTGCTGCGCCGCCCGCGTCGCCGCCAGCTGCTGCCGGTGCTGCTGCGACTGCTGCCGCTGCTGTAACACCGAACGTCTCTTCCATCGCTTCGATGAGGCTCACGATGTCCATGACGCTCATCTCAGCAATTGCGTCGAGGATCTCTTCCTTTGAAATTGCCATTGTTGTTTCTCCTGAAAATATAGTTAGGTAGGAAGACTTGCAGCCTTAAGCTGCCGCCTCCTTTTGGTCGCGAACGGCGGCCAAAGTACGAACCAGCTTCCCGGGTACCTCGTTCATGGTCTGTACCAGCTTTGTGGTGGGCGCCTTCATGACGCTCATCAACATCGACAGCGCTTGATCGCGCGTCGGCATCTTGGCCAGTACATCCAGTTGGTCGGCACCGAGTAGCGTTCCGCTGATGGACAGTGCTTTCACCTCGAACGCATCGTTCTCTTTGGCGAAATCCTTAAACAAGCGAGCTGCCGCACCTGGATCTTCCATAGAAAATCCAAAGATTGACGGACCGACGAGTGTTTCGTTGACACACTCGTAGTCCGTGCCTTCCAGCGCGCGCTTTGCCAGTGTGTTACGAACAACTCGCAACATAATCTGGTTATCACGCGCCGTCTGACGCAGAGCTGTCATATCACTTACGGTAACGCCACGTGCATCGGCGACCACAAGTGAAAGGGCACTGGTAGCGGTCTCGTTGACTTCAGCGACAATCGCTTTCTTTTCCTCGAGTCCAATAGCCACTAGTTAACTCCTGGAGTTCAAGTTTCAGCCGGCTGACTTTCGTCATACCGACCACCCATTGGTGAACCATATCACCATCTGCGTAGGTTTGATCAGAAAGCGGTTGCGCCTCCCTGAATCTCATTAAGCAATGCCCGGTAAAAACCCAGCATCACGCCTACGGTCTTTGACAGTCTTCGGGTTCGCCTGGGCTACACCCAACTTCATCCTTAGACTTCAAAGTCGACGCCACCGAAACACCTGTGGCGCCACCGGTGTCGACAAAACAACACCGAATTCTCTCGCCCGATCTTTCAAAGATCAGGCGTTAACACATTAGATATCGATCGCACCGTGGTCGATCGTGACGCCCGGACCCATTGTTG
>JABSQA010000247.1 GCA_013213825.1 Henriciella sp. | reverse complement strand
GGATGCAACCGCTACTGACTTGGTGCTTTACCGAGTTTTTGATGTCCCGCAGATACACCAGGTCTATGTCTTTTATCGCTGTGGTATCAAAGACGGACAGTATGGCGTCGGGAGCGAGAGCCTGGAGACTGCGTTGTTTGACGCTGAGGACATCCCCTGGGAGGAGCTGGCTTTTCCCGTGATAAAAGAGTTGCTCAGCGAGTATTTGCACGATCGAACAATCGATGCTTATCCCGTTCGCCACAGTGTGATCTACCGGCCGCCCAGGGCGCCTCAGCCGAATTAAGCTGCCGGTTTCACAATACACCCACCAAATTCATCCCCCAACTGAATCAGGAGTTACCGATGGCATTCCCCAAAATTGGCAATCTGGCCCCCCGCTTTTCCGCGACTGATGCCGAGGGCAAAAAGGTTGCACTCAAGGATTTCAAGGGCGAGAAAAATGTGGTGGTCTACTTCTATCCCAAAGCGATGACACCCGGCTGTACGGTTCAGGCGCAAGGCATTAGAGACAGTGCCAAAGCGCTCGCAGACCGAGATACCGTTGTACTCGGACTGAGTCCAGACCCGGAAAAGAAGCTGGCCAAGTTTATTGAGCGCGACGAACTCAATTTCACGTTACTCAGCGATGAGGACCACGCGATTGCTGACAAGTATGGCGCCTGGGGCCCCAAGAAATTTATGGGTAAAGAATTCGATGGCATTCTTCGAACGACGTTTATCGTGGGCAAGGACGGACGCCTCAAAGCGATTTTGGACAAGTTTAAAACCAAAACACACCACGAGGACCTTATTGCGGCACTCGACGACTTGGAAGCCTAGGACAATTAGAGACCATGATTGATTTTTACACCGCAGCGACTCCCAACGGACACAAGGTCGCGGTGACGCTTGAAGAGCTCGGGCTTGATTCTCAACCTGTCTTTGTCGATCTCGCGAATCAGGAACAAAAGAGCGACGAGTTTCTCGCCATTAACCCGAATGGGCGAATTCCCACGATAATTGATCGTGATCGCGATGATTTCTCCGTGTTTGAGTCCGGCGCCATCATGATTTATCTCGCCGAAAAGTGTGGTCAGTTGCTCCCCACCGATGTGGAGGGACGTTCGCGAGTCATGCAATGGCTCATGTTCCAGAGGGCTGGCGTGGGGCCAATGATGGGGCAAGCGTATTACTTCATGACCAGTTTTGAACCGCAGCGCCCCGACGTGATTGAGCGGTTTCGGGTCGAATCGATGCGATTGTTAGAGGTGCTCGATCACCAGCTCGAAAACGAGGATTATCTGGCCGGTGACTACAGCATTGCGGATATCGCCAATTGGTGTTGGGCAAACGCTTTCCCTCGTGATGCTATCCAGGCCGCCGAGCTTGTTGCGCTAGAGCGCTGGCTGGACCGGATCGCGGCGCGCGGGGCTGTACAACGGGGTCTTGCGGTAAAAGCCGACGCCGAACTATCAGAGGCTTGAATGCGATGCGAGTGATCACCTGTAATACCAATGGTATCCGTGCCGCTGAGCGCAAAGGTTTCTTTCCATGGGAGGCCGAGCAGCAAGCCGATGTCATCTGTATTCAGGAAACCAAGGCGCAAGTTGATCAATTAGATCCCGCGCTTTTTTATCCTGAGGGATACCACTGTTTCTACAACGATGCCGAGAAGAAAGGCTACAGCGGAACTGCCTTATACAGTCGAGTCAAACCCAAGAAGGTGATAACAAAGCTGGGTTGCGAGCCAGTGGATAATGAAGGGAGATATCTTCAGGCGGACTTCGACAAACTGAGCGTGATTTCTTTATATGTCCCTTCCGGGTCTTCGGGCGAGGCGTCTCAAGCCAGAAAAGAAATCTTCATGGAGGCCTTTTTCGAGCATTTGCGAACGCTCAGGCGGAAACGCAGGGAGTTCATTATCTGTGCCGATTGGAATATCTGTCTTCGGCCGATTGACCTGAAGAACGACAAAGCCAATCAAAAGAATTCGGGCT
>JABSQA010000246.1 GCA_013213825.1 Henriciella sp. | reverse complement strand
AACTTCGGAGAGCGTAACAGGTGGGTCCCTTTTTAATTGGCGAACTGGGGGACTTTTACATCGGCGCTAACATGACCTTCCGCGATTACCTCATCAGCGGTGAAGTACCCCCAAGCCGCACCCGATTTTCGGCATAAGTTGCAGTCACAGTCGTATATAAAATCTGGCTTCCGTTTGACGGTCACCGTGACGCTACCGCATGCGCAAGTATTGGTCATTTCCAGCTCCGAATTCTTTGATGCATAGCATCAGCTCCCAAATTGCACTCGTCAATCATGCAAATCAACTTGTGGCGAGACACAGCGACCTAAGCTCTCTCCCACTAAGAATCTTCAAAAATTCGTCTACCCGCGCTCCGCCGATTGATGTTATCCAACAAAATGAAACAAGCGTTGCTGATCGTAGACATTCAACCGAGCTTCTCGCCGCCAAATTGGCTAGTCGAGAAGGCTTCCAAGCTTTCTTCACTGATGCCCTCTGTTGCGACCGTTGAACGCCACAACGAAGATGTTGTTCCGTTTATCGCCCAACTCGACTGGGCACCGGCCTCGGATGATCGAAGCCTGGTTGAGGCGGACTATGAATTCGTAAAACACGGCTACGGTCCCACAGAAGAAACCTTGTCCGCACTTATAGCACTCAAAGCTGAGCGCATACTCGGGTGCGGTATCCAGGCAGACACATGTGTGCTTGCTGCAGGGTTCGCGCTATTCGATCTAGGTCTTAGACCCACGCTCATTCGGGACGCAGTCGTTGGCTCGAGTTTGGATCGATCAGGGAAACTTGGCGAGGATTTATGGAGGCACCACTTCCGCGAAGTTACGGACTATGAGGCCTGTTTGCGGTCTCTAATTGAGTGATATTCAAGCGGCTTAAAATCGCCCCATAACGGCCTTTTCCCGTTCCACGGCGATGTCCTAATCAGATTTGCGGTGGGAACTGTACCTCATCCTCACGGTGTAAACAGAATCTCCTGCAAGGATGCCTGATCTTCCAAAGAGTCGGCCATTCTCCCAGTTAGAAAGGCCCAGTTCGGGTTTTCCTAAAGCGAATTGACCGTCCACCCATCTCGTGAGGTCGTCTCCAACAAATGGGCAATCTAGCTGAACAAACATCTCTTGGTGTTGCTTTGGATCATTGCTGATCAGGCTCGCAACGAATCTAGGGCTGAATTCATTGAAGAGCTGATACCCTTCATCCAGACTATCCAATACCGCAATGGTAATCTCTGGTTGGTCATCCCATTCCCACTCAATGCCTAAATCGCTATCGCCGAGATCACTCCTTGAAATCGACGCACAGGAGTCCAGAGCCGCAAGATGCGCTTCGTCGTTTCGACGAACTCTTATGGATAGCCCTTTTGGAAGATCTTGCGTGATTAGCTCCGCGGCTTCTCTTATCGCCTCAATCGTGGTTTCAAGCTCAGATCGCAAAATACAAAGGGTGTTTAGCGTATTGCAGACTTTCCTATCCAAAGAACGATAGATCGTTTGTGCTATGTCCTCGTGCTTAGCGTCGCGATCCACAAACATCCAAGCGCCTCCGCGACCATGCAGACTGACGGGTACGCCGCTCTGGCGTGCTATGGCTCCCAAGGTCTGCACAGCCTCACCAGACCCTCTGGCCACAGCGAGACCGAGCCTCGGGTCGCTAAAAAGCGCCCATCCACTGCCGTGACCCGTGTTATCAACAATCGAGATTGCGCCTATTGGAAGGCCTGCTAACTCAAGTGCCGGATCAACAACCTTTTCGATAATTGTTTTCGCGGTGCCAATGGCGTCTGATCCTATGCGGAAGACAACTGTGTTTCCCGACAGTAAAACCCCACATGCGTCCACCACGACATTGGGACGCCCTTCAAATACGAACCCGATAACGCCCAGCGGAGCCTGAATAAGGTCCACGGAAAACTTATGGCGCTTAACAGTCTCCAAGGTTGAGTTTCGAAATACTCCGAGCTGTTTCCACTTCCTCAAGCCTTTGATCATTTTTTCTCGGGCTGATTCGTCGACTTTTAGACGTCCGACCGTTCGCCCGCGCGCAAGTGCACGCTCCACATCTATCTGGTTTGAGGCACAGATTTGATCCCAAAGCTCGTCTTGACTGAGCAGATTTTCCGCATGATTGAAAAAACGCGAAATAGCCTCATCTTCAACAAGAGCCATATCAGCGAACGCATTCTCAGCCTCGGAAATAGCGCTATCCGCGGCGTTTTGCTCTTCCGGTGATATGAACATTATCTTGTTAAC
>JABSQA010000245.1 GCA_013213825.1 Henriciella sp. | reverse complement strand
GCTCTGAAACCAGCAAGTTGACCCGTTTGCGGCTCCCAAGTTCCCCAAAGAGAGAATTGAGTATCTGGCTCGCTTGGGCGCGGAAGCTCAGTGCCGTTTTCGTCAACTTCGACAGCGTCCTGATTTCGGAAATCAAAATCGAATGCGAAGTCGCCGAGCTCGACAAGCGCCTCTACTTCAAAGCCTTCCGCTTCAATGGTTAGGCCTGGCTGTGTTTGGCCGCCCGCAACGAATTCGACAAGATTGTTCTCTTCGAGATCGAAGTAAGCAACGATCAAATAGCTGTTTGAGCCAGGAGGTTGATACTTGAAGCCAACTTCAGTCTGCTCACCTTTTCTGGGCTTGAGTGGGCCGCCAGTGTTTACATCCGTGCCAACAGTTGCTCGGAATGACTCAGAGTAGCTAATGTATGGGTTCAAACCAAAGTCAGTCTTATACAGCGCACCTATAGAAATTGGTGTCTCTTCATCGCTTTGATCGTTCGCCGCATCTTCCGATTCAACAGAGGAGAAACGCACACCCGCGTTCACAACTAGATTTCCGATGGTCATGTGATCGGTCAAGTAGATGTCTGTCGCGACAGTTTCATCTTCATCCAATGATCGCGCCGCATCAAATGTCGCCGCCGTTGGGATTTCCGACCCATCATAAACCGGATTAAAAATGTTAAACGTCGTTGGCTGAGCATACAAAAGCGCAGAGTTGATGTTAGTCTCAACATCCTGATAGTTCACGCCGCCTAACACTTCGTGTTTGATTACACCGGTATCAAATTTGGCCCTTAAACGGGCATCAAGCGCGAGCTGAGTTGATCCAGCAGGGGCGCTGTACCAAGTTCGACCAATGGCGGTTCCGTCTGGCAAGATACGCGGATTGCCGTCCCCCAAGAACGAAATCCAAACCTGATCATATTCCGCTTCGTTATCGCGGTAGCGAGCGGTCCCTTCAAGCGTAATAACATCATTCAACTCATGTGTGCCGAGCAAGGTGAATGTTGTTGCTTCGGTGTCGTATCGATTAAAGTTTGGGTCCCCAACATAGCGAGAATTGTCCACGCTTTGTGTGTAGGTTGTGCCGCAAAAGTCAGGATCGATCGTAACATCGCTAGATCCACACGCAGTCGCAGCTAATGGCAGGAATTGCGCATTAATATCGCCATCAGTCTCGGTGTAGTTGAACAGTGCGGATAGAGTTGTGCGATCACCGGTATACGTAATGGATGGGGCGATCACGAACGAATTATCATCAACAAAATCAATCTCTGTATCGGCGTCGCGGTACAAGCCAACGATCCGGGCGGTCCAGGTGCCGTCTCCTGTTAGATCAAATCCCGCGTCTAGACCCGCTTGATAACGGTCATGGGAGCCCGCGCTAATGGTAACTTCACGCGAGATTTTATCTGGACCTGCAATTTTCGAAATCGCACTAACGATACCGCCTGGCGCTGCTTGCCCGTATAGAACAGACGCCGGGCCTTTTAAGACTTCAACTTGTTCGAGTGTATATATTTCAGTTCGAGCGTTGTTGTAGAACCCAAACAGTACCTGCGCGTTGTCTAGATATTGCGGCGCATCGAGACCGCGGATCGCTGTGAAGTCTCCCCGAGTTGACGCACCAAAAGCGTTGCTTGTTACGCCGGCCGTATAGTTTAGCGTGTTACTAAAGGCGAGTGCGCCAAAATCTCTGAAATCATCTTCTGTGATGATCGACAGAGAGCGCGGTGTTTCAAGTAATGGGATTTCAAATTTGGTTGCGCCAAAAATCTGCGGTGTTCCGGTTACAATAACTGTCTCTTGCCGTGCTTCCGCTTCTTCTTCGGCTTCAGTCTCCTCAGCGTAAGAAAGACCGGAAGCCATTAGAGCTGCTGCTGCACAACTAACCATAAATCGCATGAGATTTCCCCTCTAGATATTGCGAACCAGTCGCAAATAGATCACCATATAATTTTTGTAAATGAGAATCATTTACAAATTTGTGCAACGATGTAGCAAGAGCGCTCGTTGCCCTACCTATGAACGTGTTGGGCTGGTTCTCTGCTAGTAAAAGGTGTGTAGCAACCCACACGAAAGGCCGTAAATGCGCTGATAGAAGACACTCCTTGATATCGGTTCGATGTCAAATAAGGGCCATTTCGACACAGATCACTTCAATTGGCGACCGAGCAATTCTCGCCCGATACTGTTGAAAAACTCCGAGTCAAAATGGTCGAATTCTGATTCAGTAATTTTCGTGCAGATCGAGGAGATGCGCGATGATGGGACGATTAGA
>JABSQA010000244.1 GCA_013213825.1 Henriciella sp. | reverse complement strand
TCGCGAAAAGATAGAGAATGCCGACATTAATGTCGGAAATCACCCAACCCGGCGCCACGGGAATGGCCGCCCAAGCGGCGAAAGCCAAAGTCAGGGTCAAAATTGGCGCAATCAAAAAGACGGTTTTGTTCGCACCGGCCGGGATGATGATCTCTTTCAGCAAGAACTTTCCGAAATCTGCAAAGCTCTGCATCAGGCCGAATGGGCCAACCACGTTCGGCCCTTTGCGCATCATCACCGCGGCCCAGACCTTACGGTCAAGCAAGAGCAAGAACGCGATCGAGAGTGACAGGACCAGCGTAAACAAGCCAATTTGGCCCAGCACCAGAAGCCAGCCGGTTAGCGCACCATATTGTTCGATCAAACCACTCATCGCGCCGCCCTACTCCGCTGCCATCACGGTTTCAAGACCTTGTTTCTGTAGAGAGCACTCGGCCATGGTCTTAGACGCCCGGGCGATCGGATTGGTCAGGTAGAAATCGTCAATAGCCGCCGTGAATGGCGCGCCGCTCACCGTGCTACCACCTGCGGCAATCGGCGCTTTCAATGCTTCAGCACCTGCCGCCCCTGGCGCATAACCGAGCCCCGCAAACACATCATTCTGCTCGCGCAGCGCCGCGCGTAATTCATCCGCCGAATCATATGGCAGGGTTTTGCCAACCACATCAGACAAGGCCCGGAAAATGGCCCAGGCTTCTCGCGCTTCACCTTTTGGCTGAACCGCACGGCGGGTCATCTGCACCCGGCCTTCTGTATTCACATAGGTTGCCGCCATTTCGGTATAGGCAGCGGCTGGCAAAATGATGTCGGCCTTGCTCGCACCGGCATCTCCATGGCTGCCGACATAGATGATCTTCGCGCCACCCGAATTCGATAGATCGACTTCGTCGGCGCCGAGCAGAACCAGCGTTTCCATACCACCGCTCAGCATGCCTGCTGTATCAACACCGCCTTCTCCAGGCACAAATCCTGTATCGAGCGCACCGACACGGCCCGCGGCGGAGTGGAGCACGCCAAAGCCGGCCCAATCCTCTTTAATCGCTTGAATTTCAAGCGCATAATCATGCGCCTTCGCCAAGATGGCTTGACCATCCTCGCGCGCGAGAACGCTCTCGCCAATCACGATCATTGGTTTTTCAGCATTGCGTAGCGCTTCAGCAAGTTCGCTATCTTTGCCGAACAGACCGTTCAAAGCGTCCGGTCCATTGCCGAGATGCTCATACTCATAGGTCAGGTCTTCAGCTTCGCCGATAACGCCGACTTTCAGATCGTTCCACAGCCAGGCTTTGCGAATACGGGCATTCCATACCGCCGCCTCTTTGCGCGGATTAACACCTATCAGCAGCAAGGCATCCGCCTCATCCACGCCGGCCAATGTCGAGTTCAACAAATAATGCTCGCGCACACCATCGGCGCCATAAGCGGCGCCAGCTGGACGGCAATCTGTGTTTTGCACGCCCATGGCACGCGCCAAATCGAGCGCCGCTTTGGCTTGCTCGACCTCGACCAAGTCGCCCGCGACAAAGCCAATCTTCTCCGGCGCAACAGACAGTGCGTCTTTCGCGGCTTCAAAGGCTTCACCCCAATTGACCGGCGTGAGTTTGCCATCCTTGCGGACATACGGCTTGTCGAGGCGTTGACGGGCTAGGCCATCCCAGATGAAACGTGACTTGTCCGACAGCCATTCTTCATTCACCGCTTCATTGATCACCGGCATGATGCGCATCACCGCATCGCCTTTGGCATCTACGCGAATGTTAGAGCCGAGCGCATCCATCACATCGACGCTCTCTGTCTTGCGCAGCTCCCATGGCCGCGCATTAAACGCGTAAGGCTTAGAGGTCAGCGCGCCGACCGGGCAAAGATCAATGACATTGCCGGAAAGTTCCGAGCTGAGGCTCTCTTCCAAATAGGTTGTGATCTCAGCGTTCTCACCGCGTGAGATCATGCCAATCTCTTCAACACCGGCGACTTCAGCCGCAAAACGGACACAGCGCGTGCACTGAATGCAGCGGGTCATGATCGTCTTGACCAGCGGGCCCATATTCTTGTCTTCAACGGCGCGCTTGTTCAGCTCATAACGGCTATCGGCGCGGCCATAAGCCACCGCCTGGTCTTGCAAATCGCACTCACCGCCTTGGTCACAAATTGGACAATCGAGCGGGTGATTGATCAGCAGGAATTCCATCACGCCATTGCGGGCTTTTTCGACATAATCGCCTTTGGTCGAGATGTTGGGCGGCGTCCCGTCTGGGTTCATCCGCATATCCCCTACCGTCTGCGCACAAGACGCAATCGGCTTCGGCGCGCCATGCCA
>JABSQA010000243.1 GCA_013213825.1 Henriciella sp. | reverse complement strand
TAGTGCAGTGAAGGACATCTTTTAGCAGCCGTCGAAATTTATCACCTGCGATGACGGCATCCAAGATGTGGAGAGTGAGAATAATGAAAGACTGGTGCAACAATGACGGCGCACGCCGTCTCAAGGACAAAATTGCCGAATATTGGGCCGAGCGTGGCTATGAAGTCGAAGTCGACTTGGTCGATGCGGGCTTCGTTCCTGCCATGCGCAGCGCACGAACAGATGTGCGTAGCAACATGGTCAATGGCATGCCACGCCGCAAACTCGTCAATGTGAACGAGGTGCGGAGTGAGTGCCGTCCTGCCTAAGGTCTAACCCGCAAGTTGTGAGAGGGCTTGCGGCAGGTCACGCCAGTGATCAATAGACCGAATACGTTCGTCGGGTTGGCTTGAGAGGTTGCCATATCCAATAGATACGAACACGAAAGGCAGTCCGGCATTGCGGGCTGCCTTTTCGTCTGTTTGGGAGTCTCCTATCATGATGGCGCGGGTCGGGTCTCCATTGGCGCGCGCGATCGTTGTTAGAAGGTGAGCAGCGTCAGGTTTCTTCACCGGTAAGGCGTCGCCGCCGACGATTGCCGAAAAATACTCATCGATTTCAAGACCTTTTAGGATCATTTCTGCGAGATGTTGCGCCTTATTGGTGCAGACAGCCATCGTCGCGCCGCCCTGTTTGAACTGGTCCAAGCAATCGATCACCGCATCAAAAGGCCGACTGTGTCGGATGATATTTTTTGAATAATGGTCCAGAAAGATAGGCCAGAGCACATTCTGAATTTCATCATCATCGATGGCGGTCTCGTGGTGAGTCAGCCCTTTTCGGATCAGAGCCTTCGCGCCGTCGCCAATCATCATGCGGATCATATCTAATGTGACAGGGCCGAGCCCCTTAAACGCCAAAGTATGATTCAATGCGGCATGCAGATCTGGCGCCGTTTCGACGAGCGTTCCATCTAGATCGAAAACCAGAGTCCAACCCGTATAATCACGCTTCATCTGCATATCCTTCCGAGAATAAGGCTCGCATCGACTCAGATCTTGTTCTAGGGCAGACGCAGTGTTTTCGCGAGGGTGTTTTGCCATGGGGAATCGAGCCGCCATTATTCTAGCCGCCGGGCAGGGAACGCGGATGCGCTCGACGCTTCCGAAAGTTCTCCATCAAGTTGGCGGGCGGGCAATGGTGGATTGGTCAGTGGCTTTGGCCCACGCCGTTGGATGCAGCAAAATTGTTGTTGTTTGCAGTCCGATGGGAGAGGCCGTGCAAACTCATATCGCGAACACGATTGGCGAAGACGCGATTGCGATACAAGACCCACCTCTGGGAACCGGGCATGCTGTCCTGGCCGCGAAAGAGGCCTTGGCGGATTTCGATGGCGACTTGGTGGTTCTTTACGGGGATACCCCGCTCATCCCTGCCGACGCCGTTGAAGCTTTGTTTCATGAGTTAGAGCATGGCGCGTCTGTTGGCGTTCTGGGATTTGATGCGGCAGACCCGGGGGCTTACGGCCGATTGATCACTGACGCGTCCGGCAACCTCGAAGCCATTGTCGAAGCGAAAGAGGCCACACCATCGCAACTGGCGGTGCAGTTCTGCAATTCGGGTGTGATGGCCGCGCCCGCTGAGACAATGTTTGAGCTCTTGGGTGCCGTCACAAATGACAATGCCAAGGGCGAATATTATCTCACTGACATTGTCGAACTGGCCCGCGCTTCTGGAAAGGCTTGCCGAGCGGTTGCCTGTGATGAAGCCGACGTGCTCGGGGTCAATTCGCGTGTCGAACTGGCGCAGGCGGAACATGCGTTTCAAACCAAGAAGCGCCTCGAATTTCTTGCCGGTGGTGTCACCATGACGGCGCCCGAGACGGTCTATTTCAGCTACGATACGGACATTGCGAGTGATGTCATTTTGGAGCCCGGAGTGGTGTTCGCGCCAGGTGTGCAAGTGCGCTCAGGGTCCCGCATTCGCGCGTTCTCACACCTCGAAGACGCCCACGTCGCTGAGAATTGTGAGATTGGACCTTATGCGCGCTTGCGGCCCGGCACAGTGCTCGAGCGCGGTGTCAAAGTTGGCAATTTCGTGGAAGTGAAGAAGACGCGGATGGGCGCGGGCGCGAAGGCCAATCATTTGTCTTATCTTGGCGATGGCGACATCGGAGCGGGCGCGAATATAGGCGCAGGTACGATTTTCTGTGATTATGATGGCTTCTTGAAGTATCAAACGACCGTTGGTGAAAATGCCTTTGTCGGATCAAACTCCGCGCTCGTGGCCCCTGTCACCATTGGGGCTGGCGCCTATGTCGGATCTGGTTCTGTGATCACAAAAGATGTCGAAGAGAATAGTCTCGCTGTGGCCCGAGGGCGGCAATTGC
>JABSQA010000242.1 GCA_013213825.1 Henriciella sp. | reverse complement strand
CCACCGGATTCTAAAAACGTCCATTCGTACTAATTGATGAGGATGGATTAGAACTAAAAGGCGAGCGGAGAGGAAAAACTTTGAATGCGGTGGCCTAGATTCGAGACTTGGAAACGCACGTTGAGACGATAGCGTGTTGTAACATTGAATGAAATTTAGCGCGCTTCGCCAACTTACTTTCTCATACTGGCAACAAAAAAGAGAGTCTGCGATTCGACCCTGTATTGCTGTTCCGCATTGAAATCGGCTGATACCACTGTTTGCCTCTAACCACCTGTTGATAATGCGCAAAATAAATCCAATCTGACACGGTAGTCCAATCGCCCGATCACTGCGCGACTTGCGCAGCAATCTTGACGTGAATAGAGGCGCAGATTCGGCGAGATCAGACGGACTCAGAAGGCTGGGGCGATTAAATGATAGACGTTCCAAAGCAAGACGCCAGTCCGCGCGCTACGGGGCCAGCCGGGCCGCAACTTGAGGTCAAAGTTGGCACGCACTATGCTCTAGCTTTGCTCGCTGAAACCGAACCGTTTGGCTTGCCCGGTGTAACAATTGAAAAAATTGAGTTTCAACGCAAAGGGCTCGGGCACCCCTTTGATGATATTATCGTCAAGGGTGTGGATCGTGATGGGCGACCGAAATGTCTTGAAATCCAAGCCAAGCGCTCAATGGCTTTTACTGAGAGCGACGGCAACTTTCCTGTGCTTGTGGCGGACATGCTTGAAGGTTGGAGGGCAGATCCAACGCGCCGGTTCGCAGCGGCGATTGAGCGGACGACAAAGTCTATCGAAAACGGTGTTCAAGAAGTCTTGGAGCTTTCGCGACAAACCGTGGATGCTGCCTCTTTCTTCGATGCGCTGAACAAGAAAGGCCGTAGCAATGATGGGATGCGTAAATTCGTCGAGGCGTTTCAAGCACACTTGGCCAAGGCGGGCGAGACAGATGAGGAGGTCTGTTATCAGTTATTGAGATCATTTTGTGTCTTGGTGTTTGATTATGCGCGCCCGGCATCCTTTTCAGACCACTTTGATCAAACCCGCGCCTCCCATCTAGCTGCGCCTGCGTCAAAGGCAGGGTTTTATGACGGCGTCGCTGGGCTCGTCTTACGTGCGGACGCGATCGGCGGCGAAATTGATCGGGCGGGCTTGGTTGCGGCCCTTAAAGAAAAGGGAATGGCGCTTTCCGGGGCGCCATCGCTAAGACCGGCGCGGGCACGGATTGAGGAAATAAGCCGGTTCGCGCTCAGCGATATCACGACCACGGTTAATGGCGCTCATATTGAGCGGTTAAGCGCACGCGCTAACCTCGAGACGATGATCGCCGACGCAGAGGCGCGATCCGGTATTGTAGAGATCACGGGCGTCAGCGGTGTTGGAAAGTCTGGATTGCTCAAAGCGGTGATTGAGCAACAGGCCACGACGTCGCAATTGTTGGTGGTTTGTCCTGACCGTATTCCGGCAGGTGGATGGCCGGCCTTGCGCCACATGCTGGATCTCGACGTGTCCGCCGAAGAGCTTTTGGCAGACCTTGGCTGTGATGGTGCATCTTATGTCTGCATTGATGGACTCGATCGATTTCGAGATACGGGACAACGCAAAACCGTTCGGGACCTCATTGAGGCTACTCTGTCGGTCTCAGGTATGGCCCTGCTTTTCACAGCAAATGCCGGCTGGGAACAATATGGCGTCGAATGGTTGGGCGAAGACTTAATGGCGCGCTTGCGTGAGCGCGACGTCTTTAGGCTCAATATACTCGACGATGAAGAGGCTGACGCTCTGGCTCAATTGCAGCCCACGCTTGCCCCGTTACTGCGTCCGGATCATCCAGCCAAACTGCTCACGCGTAATCCATTAAAACTGCGCGAGCTTTCAAACTCTCCACTTCAGGCTGATGAGACGGTTACAGAGGCGAGTATGGCGGCCTCATGGTTTGCAAACGGCGCCTCGAAGACGGGAACATCATCCGGCGAGAAGCTAGCGCGTCGGCGTGTTTTACTGGCTGTTGCAAATGGTCTGTTTGGCGAGGTTGGGTTAGCAAATGTCGCCGATCAAGATGCGAGCGCGATAGCCGACTTGATCGAGGCGGGCGTGCTGCGTGAGGTTCGAACGGATCACGTCAAGTTCAAGCATGATCTGTATGGCGACTGGGCGCTCTCTTGCGCCATTGCGCATGGGGACATTAAGCTTGATGACTTGTCCCTTTCAACGCCGCCGCCATTTTGGCTGAGCCGCGGTTTTGAACTTAGTTGTCGGCGGTTGGTCGAGACGGGCGCGGAGAAAGAGTGGCTGGTGGTGCTTCAGCGCCTCGAAAACCAATCTGCAAATTCAGGGTGGATAGGATTGGCACTGCTTGCGCTTGGGAGGTCT
>JABSQA010000241.1 GCA_013213825.1 Henriciella sp. | reverse complement strand
TTAGCCATCGACGAGCCAGGAACGTTGAGGGGTGAAACATAGTATGACGAAAATGATAGATGTCGCGCGACATGCTGGGGTCTCGCTCAAGACCGTCTCGCGGGTTTTAAACAATGAGCCCCATGTCCAATCGGCGTTACGAGAGAAAGTCCGCGACGCCGTTCGTGAGCTCGGCTATGTGCCCAGTGCGTCTGCACGCAGTCTGCGTTCGAACCGGACATATAGTATTCATCTGTTCAGCCACTCACTCCGCAGCAACTTCGTCAATTCGGTTCAGTTCGGGGCGCTTCAGACGTGCCAAGTGGCCGGCTATCGCATGGTGGTGACCATGCTTGACCAAGCAAAGATCACTGGGGCTGAGGAATTGCGGGCTTGGTTCCAGACCCTCGTAAATAGCGGCAAGCCCGATGGCGTCATACTGGTGCCGCCCATGTCAAACGATCCAGAGATCAGCAAGGTGATGACCGAAATGGGCATTCCGGTCGTGCGGATCGGACCCAATGATATTGAAGATGGTGGCGGCACAGTCACAATTGATGACCGCGCGGCGGCAACCGAAGCCACGCAACATTTGCTCGATTTGGGTCATGAGCGCATCGCCTTCGTTCGCGGTAAAGAAGACCAAGACTCCACCCATGTCCGATTTAGAGGCTTTACGGAGGCCGTTGAGGCGGCTGGGCTAACGGTAGATCCAGATTTGGTCAGACCCGGCACGTTCGATTTCGAATCGGGGCTTGCGGCGGGTAATGATCTATTGGCGCTGCCCGAAAGTCGGCGACCCACAGCTGTTTTCGCGGCCAACGACCATATGGCGGCAGGTGTCCTCGTTGCGGCGCTTAAGGCGGGCGTTCAAGTGCCTGCTGAACTTTCGATTATCGGCTTCGATGATTCCGAGATCGCCGAAACCATGTGGCCAGCCCTGACAACTGTGCGCCAGCCGCTCTACGAGTTTGGAAGCGTGGCTATGGAAATGTTGATCCAAAATTCGGGCAAGAAAACCCTGATCGATGGTGAAACGAAAATGCTGCCTTATGTCTTGGTGAATCGCCAATCGACCGGGCAAGCTCCGGATTGAGAAGAGCCGCTGTAAGGTGCGCTTTGAATGCGTTGACAACGTGGTACAATGCGTCAGTCAGAAAGGTTTGAAGCAGCACCAAAAAGGTGCGGTGGAAGCAGGTGAAGTGTGAGTCCTCAGGATCCAAATCTGAAAGTCGTTATTGTCGGCGGTGGGACGGCCGGTTGGATGACGGCCGCGGGTCTGAGCAGCTTGCTCGCCAATACTGGGCTAGACATCACTTTGGTCGAATCTGCTGCGATTGGCACCGTCGGGGTCGGCGAAGCGACTTTGCCGCATCTGCGCTTTTTCAATCAAGCGATTGGCATTGATGAATATGATTTCATGGCCGCCACGCGGGCGACGGTGAAACTCGGGATTGAGTTTGTCGATTGGGGACAGATTGGCGATCGCTACATCCACCCGTTCGGAGACTATGGCATCCCTAATGATGGCGTAGGGTTTCATCACTATTGGCGCCGCTTCGCAGATCGGCTTGGGCCTATTTCGAACTTTTCATTGCCGGTCGTTGCGGCTGAGCTCGGCAAGTTCGAACCACCAAGTGATGACAATCGATCGGCCCTTTCGACATTTCGGTTCGCCTACCAGTTCGATGCAACTGAATACGCACCTTATCTCAGGCGCCATGCGGAAGCCCGCGGGGTGACGCGAATTGAAGGACGGGTCGTCGACGTTGCTTTGAATGATGATGGCGATATCGCTCGTCTTAAGATGGAAGACGGACGCGATATTCACGGTGATCTTTTTATCGACTGTAGCGGCTTTATCGGACTTCTAATCGAGAAGGCATTGGCCACGGGTTACGAAGAATGGTCGCATTGGTTGCCTTGCGATCGTGCCGTGGCTGCGCCTTGCGAACATGTTGGAGCGCTCCTGCCTTACACGCGGGCAACCGCGCGCGAGGCGGGATGGCAGTGGCGTATTCCACTCCAGCACCGAACCGGCAATGGCTATGTCTATAGCAGCCAGTTTCTTGAGGATCAGGCAGCGATGGATGCACTCGTGGACTCATTAGAGGGGCCGCTTCTAGCTGATCCAAAACAGCTGAGATTTGTGACCGGCAAGCGCCGAAAGCTGTGGAATCGCAATTGTGTCGCTGTTGGCCTGTCTGGCGGTTTCCTGGAACCTTTGGAATCGACGAGCATCTATCTCATTCAACAGGGCATAACCTACCTGATCGAAATGTTCCCGGATGGCGAAAATGTCGATACTGTGCGGGCCGAGTATAATCGGATGATGGATTTGGAGTTCGAACGCATTCGCGATTTTCTTATCTTGCACTATCACGCCACAGAACGGACGGACGCACCGCTCTGGGATATGA
>JABSQA010000240.1 GCA_013213825.1 Henriciella sp. | reverse complement strand
TTCCCAATCCCGAGAATATGCCAGACTACCTGAAAGAGCAGTTCGGGTTCGTGGAGAAGGATTTCGGGATGGATTGCTCAAAGTTGAAGTCCTTCGAGGACTACAAGAGAGCGGTCTCCAATATGCCATCAAATTACAATACCTACGTCCAACTACGCTAACGTCGAGCTTGTTTCGCCTCATTGATTGGCGGCGATCGGCAAAGAAAATATCAAGAACGGAAACACTTTATCCATGATCAAGACCGCCATTTTATGCGCTATTGCCTTACTTGGAATGTCCGGCGCGGCTTTCTCAGAATCCTTTAGTGCGACTTCAAAAATGATCCGCACAACAGAAAACCTTTCAAATCCCGTACCGGCGAACAGCATAGAGATTTGGAGTGAGAGCCGCGATACGTTTAAAGTCAGAGCGGGTGCTTGTACATTTGAGGTGGGCGAAGAAATTTACGGGAGTGAGAGAGCCAAAATGGAACGTGAGGTACCCGCAGAACAAGAGCTGCGGTTTTTTGCCAAGCTTCAATCGCCCAAGACCTCACCTTTCCAAACCCGATTGCCAAACCTGCAATGCTCTAATGCGCCACAGAACTATTTCATGATTACTGGCTTGCGAAACATAGAAAGCCGCCGGTTTCTAGCATCGGTAGCGCAAGTGTACGACGACAATGGATATGTGATCTACATGGGCGGCATGGAACCTGATCTGTTAACACCCGCGCAAGAGCGGTTCCTTGAGGCTGCGTCTGCACGGGTCGCCTTGCTGAATGAGATGCGCAAATAGAGGAGTTGAAGCTGATGAGTTTGACTGTGAAGAAATTTCTCGCACTTCCGTGCCTGCTTTTAATCTCCTTATTAGCGGGATGCTTTTTCGAGAGTGATGAACCGATTATTCCGAGAGACTCGGTAGTTTTCCCACTTGGAAAGGTCTCCATCGCAAGCGCTTACGCTCAAAATCCAGATGACCCAGCAAAGTGGGAAGAACATGCGATAGGTGCACTTCTCAATCAGCGGGGAATTGAGGCGGAATTTGCAAAGCCGAAATACGCTGCATTGCGCGAATGGTGGGATGAAAATAGTTCAGAAGAATTTCCATTCGACAGTCATCCAGAGCTTAAGAAACTCATGTACTCAGTCCCGGTAAGGTGGTCTCAGGATGGATACATGTTTGGTGACTCATCGGTCGTCTTCGCTGATCTCGCTGGATCTGGAATATATTTGATTCAGGTGCAGGTGCGGCGCGAGGATGGATCAGACTACTATGTGTTTGCCCAAGGGATGCTTCGCGGAAAGCGTTTATACGTCTCCACACCCGATGCGACGGACTTACCTAAGTTTTTATATGATGACTTTGGTTGCGGCTCGGATGGGTTTGCCGATCACGAATGCAAGAATTTGACGTCATATGATGACTATGTGAGAGCGCTCTCAAGCTCGGAGCACTCCTACAATTTGTATCTCGAATTGGAATGATTAGTGATTCAGCGCTCTTTCCCGAAATCTGAGGCGACTTGTTGATGAAGGGCACAAAACAGGTGACGCATGGATGTCATAGCTGAAATCAGAAAAGAAAAAGGACTATTCAAGAAAGACACTCATGCTTTTCTGATTATTAGGGACTCAATTGGAAGCGACACTGCCATCGAAACAGCCGCTTCAGATGCAGCCAAACGATTGGTATGGGGATGTCGTGCTGAAGGTCGACTACCCACCAGCTCAGTATTTTAGGTAATCGAACCCGGTGAGAATCTCGAGTATATTGAGAAGTTTTTGACAGCGTTCAGGGACTCTAATCAAGAACACTGGCGTGGCTTCGCAGGAGGAAAAATATTCTCGAGCACCCCGAAAGGGATTTTTGTTGAAACAAACGGCTCAGAAGAATTCTCCGATAAAACCGTTAGCTTGGTGAACCAAGTATTGCTTGGAATAACGCCATAGTTCGTGCGCTCAGCTTCTGCACGAACAAACTACCCCAACATCCGATACAGCGTCGGTCGACTGATACCGAGATGCTCTGCAATCTGAGCAGAAGTCATACTCCCCGCCGCCTTCAATGAACGAGCAATCGCAATCTGGTCATCGTCTAGAGATCTAGGTCGGCGGAGTTTAACCCCTCGATCCTTCGCCGCTTTCAATCCTGCATTGGTGCGCTCCCGGATGAGCTCGCGTTCGAACTCAGCAAGCGCCCCGAAAACATGGAAGATCATCTTTCCGCCAGGCGTGGTTGTATCGATGTTCTCGGTGAGCGACACAAATCCGATACCTCGCTCATGCAGGTCCTCTACAGTCTCGATGAGCTGACGAAGAGAGCGCGCGAGGCGGTCGAGCTTCCAAACAATGAGCGTATCACCCTCTCTTAGGCACGAGAGAGCTTCCTTGAGCTGCGGACGGTTCTTCAGAGCGCCAGAGGCA
>JABSQA010000024.1 GCA_013213825.1 Henriciella sp. | reverse complement strand
GCGTGGCCCGCGGAAACCCCTTTGCTTTGTGAACTTAAAATCGATGGCGATACGGATCCACTCATCTTCACTGGCAGGGTCGCAGCGCTTCTCGATCAGCACGCGGGCCCTGCGGCGATGATGAGTTTCTCCCGAACAGCGGTCGCGGCGATCCCAGACACAATCATACGTGGACAACTTATCTCCCCCTCTTCATTGTCGAGAGCCGAAGATCTCGCTTCAACGCCGCTTGTGGACGTAGATTATTTGGCGTGCCACGTCAGCGACGCCGAGAATGCTTCTTTGCAAGCGGCGCGTCTCACGTGTCCTTTGGTGACTTGGACCGTGACCGATTTAGACACATGCGCGGCCCTCGCGCCACATACTGATAGTCAAATTTTCGAAGCGTTCGATCCAACGCTCGCAAAACGACACATTGTGAATACATAAGACCTTATGGATGACACCACTTTCAAAGCACGGATCATAACGGGGCTCTCAGATGTCTCTCCTGAAGCATGGAATCGCGTCGCCAATCCAACGGGTTTGGCTTACGATCCGTTCTTATCCTGGGAGTTCCTGGAAGCTTTGGAAGCTTCTGGCGCTGCGCGACCTGAAACAGGCTGGTCACCCTGTCATGTTCTGATCGAAGGCCCCGGTGAAGACGTGCTCGCTGCGATGCCGCTTTATGCCAAAACGCACAGCCAAGGCGAGTTTGTTTTCGACCATAGCTGGGCAGATGCGTACGAGCGCGCGGGCGGGAATTATTTCCCGAAACTGTTGGGGGCAGTCCCATTCACGCCCGTCACCGGGCGGCGATTCCTTGTGCCGCCAGGACCCGATTCAGACCGATTGGAAAGTGCGTTGCTTTCAGCGGCGGTTCAAATCGCCGCGCAGAATGATTTCTCGTCTGTGCATATCAACTTTGTCGGCGCCAATACGTCGGAGAGAATGGGTGAAGCGGGCATGCTCGTGCGCAATGACCAGCAATTTCATTGGCAGAATGATGGCTATGCTGACTTTGATGGGTTCCTCGCAGCTCTCTCTTCCGCCAAACGCAAAAATCTGCGCAAAGAGCGCGCGAAGGCACAGAACGGGCTCACATTCAAACACCTCACCGGCGATGAAATTACGGAAGCACATTGGGATGCGTTCTTTGAATTCTACATGGACACCGGATCGCGCAAATGGGGGTATCCGTATCTCAATCGAGAAACGTTCTCGATGTTTGGTGAGCGATTAGCAGACAAGATATTGCTCATCCTCGCTTATGAACAAGACGCTCCAATCGCTGGCGCATTAAACTTTATCGGATACGACACGCTATATGGTCGCTATTGGGGCTGTGTCGCACCGCGTCCGTTTTTGCACTTCGAGACCTGCTATTATCAAGCCATCGATTTCGCCATCGCACACGACCTCTCGACCGTCGAAGCCGGCGCTCAAGGGGGACACAAGTTGGCGAGAGGCTATGTTCCAGTCACGACATATTCTGCACACTGGATTGCGCATCGCGGCCTACGAGAGGCGATTGACGACTATTTACAGCGCGAACGATCCGCGGTGGAACAAGAATCTGAATATCTGATGCAACGCACACCTTTTCGGAAGGAGCCGTCATGACGCTGCACGACGCTTACGACCCAGACAATATTTTTGCCAAAATTCTCGCAGGCGAAATGCCAAGCATCAAAGTCATGGAAGATGATATCGCCCTCGCCTTCATGGACGTGTTCCCGCAAGCCGAAGGGCATACTTTGGTCATCCCAAAAGCTGTCCAGGCGCGTAACTTTCTCGATTTCCCGACGGAAAAAGTCGGCGCATATATGGAGCGCGTGCAATTGGTTGCGCGCGCGGTTGAGAAAGCCATGACGCCGGATGGCCTTGTTGTCACGCAGTTCAATGGCGCCCCTGCGGGCCAAACTGTGTTCCACTTACATTTTCACATTATCCCGCGTTGGACCGGTCAGAATCTACGCGGACATGCCGGTGGGCAAATGGCAGATATGGGTGAACTAGAAAGCATCGCGCAAAAAATTCGCCCATTTGTAGCGTAATCGTGCTACAATCCCCCTCTGGGGACGCAAATGACGACGCTCGAATCGTTCATTTCTTTAACGCAGTCCAGCGAAACAGAAGATGATCTGTATCGCGCGCTCTCTGCTTATCTGAAAACCTACGGCATCGACCATTTCGCCTATTTTATTATCGCCCAAAAGCTGCGCGCAATGCCGCCGCATATGGGCCTGGTCACCCACACTTATCCGCGGGATTTGACGAAACTCTATTTAAAAAACAACTTCGTCGAAATTGACCCCATCATTCAGCAATGTCTGACAGAGTCTCGGCCTTTTCATTGGAATGAGGTTGCCGCGAAACGCCCATTGAATGAAAAGCAAAAGCAGATGCTCAAAGACTATGAAACGGCAGGACTTGTTGACGGGATAGCGGTCCCAGTTTTCGGTCCGATGGGCACAATCGCGGTGTTTAGTCTCGCAACGAAATCAACAATGCTCGACTTAACTGACTCACAGCTTCAGACCCTCCAATTTGCATGCGTACAGGTGCATAATCGATACTTTGATATTGCTAAGATTGGCGACGACGCGCCGACTAAACGCCTCAGCCCCCGTGAACAGGAGGCATTGGCCCTCGTCGCCGACGGACTCGCGTCACCCGCGATCGCTGAACGTTTGGGCGTCAGCGAGAACACGGTCGACACAATGCTACGAAGGATCTTCGTGAAACTGAACGTCAACAATCGCATCAGCGCCGTATTGAAAGCGATTGGCTTAGGTCTAATCCTGCCCTGACGAGGTTATAGGCCAAGTTTTTCGCGAAGGATCTTATTCACCGCTTGCGGGTTGGCTTTGCCACCTGACGCTTTCATAACTTGGCCAACAAACCAGCCCATAGATTTAGGCTTCTCTTTGACGGCAGCAGCTTGATCCGGATTGGCCGCGATCACTTCATCCACGATCGACTCGATCGCGCCAGTATCTGTCACCTGCTTCAGCCCATGCTTTTCAACAATGTCGGCAGGGTCCCCCTCACCATCAATCATGCGTTGGAAAACGTCCTTCGCAATTTTTCCGGAGATGACATCGCCGCTGATCAAATCGATTAAGCCACCCAACTGTTCCGCCGATACTGGGCTTTCTGTGAGCTCCAGTTCAGCTTTGTTCAAATACCCAAACAATTCCTGAGTCACCCAGTTGGCCGCAAGTTTGGGGTCACGCCCTTTGGCCACAGTCTCATAGAAATCAGCACTTTCTGCATCAGCGGTGAGCACACCAGCATCATAGCGAGACAGCCCATAATCTGTCTCGAAACGCGTCCGCTTCTGATCCGGTAATTCTGGTAAATTTACGCGAATACCTTCGATAAAGGCATCATCAATTTCCAAGGGCAGAAGATCCGGATCTGGGAAATAGCGATAATCATGCGCGTCCTCTTTCGACCGCATGCTTCGCGTCTCGCCTTTGTCGGGATCATAAAGCCGCGTTTCTTGGTCCACACTGCCCCCACCCTCGACAATTTCAATCTGGCGTCGCGCTTCATACTCGATTGCCGCTTGAATGAAACGGAATGAGTTCATGTTCTTGATCTCACAACGGGTACCCAGATGGCCGAAGTCGCCGGTCTCACGAAATTTCTCATAAGCGCCTGGCTTACAGATCGAGACATTCACATCCGCGCGAAGATTGCCCTTCTCCATGTCGCCATCACACGTGCCCAATGCGACTACGATTGATTTGAGCTTTTTGACATAAGAGGCGGCTTCTAGAGGTGAGCGAATGTCGGGCTTAGAAACAATTTCCATCAGCGCCACGCCAGAGCGGTTCAAGTCGACATAGGTTGCCGTCGGATCCATATCGTGGATCGATTTGCCAGCATCCTGCTCCAAATGCAGCCGTTCGATCCGGACAGAAAAAGCATAGGCCGGGTCGCCGTGTGATGGTTCCACATCTACTTCAATCTCACCTTCACCGACAATAGGGTGCTCGAACTGGCTGATTTGATAGCCCTGAGGCAAATCTGGATAGAAGTAATTTTTGCGATCAAACCGAGAGGTTTTATTGATCTGCGCGTTTAGACCTAATCCCGTTCGAACCGCCTGCTCAACGCAGAATTTGTTGATGACCGGCAACATGCCAGGCATCGCCGCGTCGACCAAAGATACGTTCTGATTTGGCTCCGATCCAAACTGAGTTGACGCACCAGAGAACAATTTAGCATTTGAAGAAACTTGTGCGTGGACTTCTAGCCCAAGGACGACTTCCCAAGTTCCGGTATCGCCTGTCAGTGTATAGGTCGGGCGCTCACTCATTGCCGGGATCCTTCTCTGTGTGTTCTGTGTCATTAGCGCGCTTTCGCGCCGCTTCAAGCCGCGCGCGTCGTTCTGCTAAGCGACGATCAATGGCATGTTCTTTCTTACTGAAGAGGCCGAGACCAAAGGTTCCCGCACCTTCTTGGTCTTCTCGGGCGTCGAGAATCTTTCTGGCGATCATCGAAATGCGGATCGCCGCGTAAGCTGCGGCGATCAAAGAAAGCGCCCAAATATGCCGCGACCGTGGATGCAGCGGGTCCGCGCCGACGCTATAGGCCGACAACAAGACCAAGCCGCTACAAATGATAAAGGCGGCGAGCGCAATGATCCAAAAACGCGTGCGTTTGCTCATAGTTTCCGCTTACCACCACTTCTCCGGCTTGGCAGCGAACCCGGCAGCATTTTCAATTGCACCAGCAACACGGAAGCAGGCAGCCTCATCCAAGGCTTTGCCGATAACCTGAAGGCCGAGCGGCAATCCGTCATTATCTACCCCCGCTGGGACAGAAATGCCGGGCAGCCCGGCCAGGTTGGCCGTGACGGTGAAAATGTCATTGAGATACATTTGAACCGGGTCGTCCGTCTTCTCGCCATACGCAAAGGCGGCGCTCGGACAGGTTGGCGTTAGCAGCGCATCAACATCTTGAAACACGATCTGAAAATCTTGCAAGATGCGGGTACGAACCTTCTGAGCGCGCAAATAATACGCGTCATAATAGCCGGATGAGAGCACATATGTGCCGATCATCAGGCGCCGCTGCACTTCTGCGCCGAAGCCTTCCCCACGCGTGCCTTCATATGTGCCAATCAGGCCATCACCATCCTCGCGGGCGCCATAGCGCATACCATCATAACGGGCGAGATTTGACGACGCTTCTGCGGGGGCCACAATGTAATAGGCTGGCAATGCATATTTCGTGTGGGGCAGAGACACATCGACGATTTCTGCGCCCATGGCTTTAAGCCAATCGATCCCTTGTTGCCAAAGGTCTTCAATTTCCTGCGGCATGCCATCGACGCGATACTCTTTCGGAACGCCAATCTTCATGCCTTTAACGCCCTTCTCGACCTCAGACACCCAATCAGGTGTTTCGACATTGAGAGACGTCGAATCCTTATCATCATGCGAACACATGATTTCCGTCAGCAGGGCTGCGTCTGTAACCGATTTGGCGATCGGACCGGCTTGGTCTAGCGAGCTTGCAAAGGCGACCATTCCCCATCGAGAGGCGCGACCATAGGTCGGTTTGATGCCAACTGTCCCCGTGAACGCGGCAGGCTGGCGAATAGATCCACCCGTATCAGACGCGGTTGCGGCGAGGCAGAGATCCGCCGCGACCGCCGTTGCTGAGCCACCGGAAGACCCGCCCGCGGTGAGAGCTGCATTGGAGCCGCCGCGTCGCCAAGGATTGGATGGCGGACCAAATCGCGACGTCTCGTTTGAAGAGCCCATCGCAAATTCGTCCATATTCAGTTTGCCAAGCATGACCGCTCCGGCATCCCATAAATTCTGGGTGACCGTACTCTCATAGGTGGGCGTAAACTCGCCCAGAATGTTCGAACAGGCCGTCGTGCGCACACCCTTGGTGCAGTAGAGGTCCTTCACACCAATTGGGGCCCCATCAAGACGGCCGGCTTGTCCCGATTTACGTCGGGCATCAGAGTCTGCGGCCATAGACAAGGCTTGCTCGGGGGTCTGAACCACATATGCGTTGAGGGCGCCATTTGAGGCTTCAATCGTATCGACAAAGGCTTGGGTCAGCTCAACCGCTGAGAAGTCGCCTTTCTCCAGGCCTTGCATCGCTGTGGTCAATGACAGAGTTGTGAGCTCGCTCATGCGATTTTCCATTTTTAGGGACAATTATTTTGCGCACTCGTATGCCGCCTTTGACTGCAAATACAAGCCTTAAACACCATTTGGCGTGTCAGTTTGTTATCTGAGGTTCAGGCTCAATATGATTTGATTAGCGCGCTCCCAAATTCGTTTTATACTCGTCTCTCTCGAAAGGAGCCGCCATGCTATCCCATCGTATCGCCTTTGCTGGCATGCTATTCATCGTTTCGGCTTGCGCAACAGCGACAACACCAGAAGCCTTAGAAGCGCGCGAACAAGCCAAAGAAGAACAACGCCGCGCGGAAGTTTTTGCAGACGATCCCCGCCGTGGCGAAGAAGTTAAACGGATTTGCTTTGCCAGTCAGATTGATGGATTTGGCGAAACGACGGACCGCGCTGTTGTCGTACGAGAAGGCCGCGACCATTATCTGATTGAAACCTTTCCAGGCTGCTTCGATCTAGATTGGGCGCAATCTATCGCAATCGACTCTTTCTCGAGCTGCCTGACCAAAGGCGACCGCATCTTCGCGTTTGATAGTGCATTCGGCCACAACCATCGGGTTGGGCAATCTCAATCTTGCCGCGTTAAGACGATTTACGAATGGAATCGCGACGCGACAGAAGAAACGGACGCTGAGGCCGACGAAAGTGAAGAGACGGCAGAAGATGCCGCGTTAAAAACAGCCGCGTTAGACTAGTTTTATTCGACAGCTTTCGGGACCACAAAGAACCCTTCGTCAGATTTCGGCGCATTGGCGAGGACTTGGTCCTGAATGTTGCCATCTGTGACGACGTCGTCGCGCATCGGTAAAGTCGCTTCCACGACTGACGTCATGGGCGCAACACCCTCAATATCCACCTCATTGAGCTGTTCGATCCCGCCCATAATGCCGCTCAACTCGCCAGCCAGCGTTTCAAGTTTGTCTTCCGGAACCGCGATTCGGCTCAGACGGGCAACTTTTCGGACATCGTCTTTTGTGACACTCATGTCTGGGCAACTCCAATTGACCACGGCAGCGATACGCGTCACTGAGCGCTAAGACAAGCCCATGCCTGAACTCAATCTTTCCGAACTGCCAACGCAAGGCCCATTGCTGGGGATCGATCCTGGATCGAAAACGATTGGCGTCGCCGGCAGTGATGGCTTGAGAATGATCGCCTCTCCGCTTGAAATCATCCCGCGCGGTCGGAAATTGCGTCCAGCTTTGCTCCGATTATTTGATCTCTATGACGCGCGAGAGAGTGTGGGATTGGTGGTTGGCTTGCCCTACAATCTGGACGGCACGTCCGGTCCACGCGTTCAAGCCGCCAAAGCTCTGTCGCTCAACATCCTGCAATTTCGCGATATACCCCTTGCCTTTCAGGACGAGAGATTGTCGA
This sequence comes from Henriciella sp., assembly GCA_013213825.1. Taxonomy (GTDB): domain Bacteria; phylum Pseudomonadota; class Alphaproteobacteria; order Caulobacterales; family Hyphomonadaceae; genus Henriciella. Next base: position 25,635 of record JABSQA010000024.1, on the reverse strand, counting down.
GCGCAGAAGCGGAGCGCGTGATGATTGATGCAGACCTCAGTCGTGCACGGCGCGCCGAAACCCTCGACGCCTCTGCTGCGGCGATTATTCTGCAAACCGCCTTGGACCGGCTCGCCAATCAGACGCCTTAGTGAAGCACGGCATTGAGGAGCGCATTGAGGCGCGCCGCAAATTGTTCTCGGTGAATCTCTTGGCTTCGCGATAAGACTTCAAACTCGCTACCACGCGACAAAGCCACCAGCATGCGTGCCGCTTCTAATGGTCGACTGGCCCCCAACCGTTCGAGGGGATCAGATAACCAGCTTTCAAGCGTTCGGGACCAGGCCGCGACGCGCATTCGCATGGCTTGGTCCCGTCCCGCAAACAAGACCATTTCATACTCGATGGCTTCAAGACCGGATTGTTCAGGATTTAGCGTGGTAATACCGCCCAGAAATCGAATGAAATCTTCGCGGGTTTCGACCGGTCGCTGGGTGAGCGTCTCGACCAAGGTTCTTTGATAATCGTCGATATAAAGTGAGAACGCGTCCCGTACGAGATCTTCGCGTGTGGCGAAGTGATACGTGGTTGTACCCGGGGAAACGCCAGCGACGGATGCCACGGCCCGATGAGTCACTTTGTCCACGCCCTTTTTGGAAATAATATCCAAGGCCGCGCGCAAGATACGCTCGCGATTCGCGCCCCGGGGTGCGGACTTTTTTGGGGAATTTGATTCAGACATCTGTGTCGCCCCTTTCGCACAGGTGTACGATCATTACGTTTTCGTAGTGAAATCGTCCGACCCGTCAAGCGACGTCAAAGGTCGTTTTGGGGGTTTTCGCAGTGTTTCGATAAAATAGTCGGCCCAATGTCTGAAAGCCCGCGCGAAAAACCTCATTTTGTCTCAAACAGCAGGCGTGTCTTGACCGATCAAAACGGTCTCAGGCATAACTCGCGCTCAGACTTGAGGGCGATATGATCTGGTACACTGCAGCGGCACTGGGCGGGTATTTGCTCGGATCTATCCCATTTGGATTGCTGATCACGCGAATGGCGGGATTGGGTGACATTCGTGAGATTGGATCCGGCAATATTGGCGCGACAAACGTGCTGAGAACCGGGCGCAAGGACTTGGCATTCGCAACGCTACTCCTCGATAGTTTTAAAGCGGGGCTTGCCGTTCTGCTTCTCACGCTTGTGACCGGGGAGCGTAATGTCGGACTGATCGCAGGCGCTTTCGCATTTTTGGGGCATTGCTATCCAATTTGGCTTGGCTTCAAAGGCGGCAAAGGCGTTGCGACTTATGCGGGCCTTCTCGTCTTCGCTTCGCCACTGGCACTTGCTGTCGGCGCGCCAATCTGGCTCGGGCTATTTGCATTCACACGTATTTCGTCCCTGGCGGCTCTATCCGCGGCGGCTTTTGTGCCGATAGGCGCGCACTTACTTGGCGAAACAAGCTTTGCCACGTTTACACTGCTGGCGCTCAGCATACTCGTTTTTTGGACTCATCGCGCCAATATTCAACGCCTGCTTAAAGGCACCGAACCGAAATTTGGGAGCAAATCAAAATAGCTATCAGACCGGGGGGACTGACGCATTTAGAAAAGAGAGATTGGCTTCGACTGGCCCGCACGCCGCGTGTCGGCCCGGTGACATTTTTTAAGCTTCTCGAACAATACAAAACCCCCAGTGCCGCGCTCGCGGCTGTGCCCCGCCTATCAGCGCGAACGTCTGCAATCAAACCAAAATCAATTGATGATGCAGAGCGTGAGATTCGCCTCATCTCGGAATATGGCGCAACGTTATTGTGTTCGTGTGAGGATGATTTTCCGCCGCTCCTCAAGCAGTTTTCGCCTCCGCCACCAGTTTTGACGGCTTATGGCGACATAACCCTCGCGCATCGTCGTTGCATCGCGATTGTAGGAGCCCGCCAGGCCTCTGCCGCGGGACGGAAAATAGCGCGAGATATCGCTGCTACGCTGTCGAATAAAAATTTTACAATTGTCTCTGGCTTGGCTCGCGGGATTGACGGGGAGGCACATGCGGCAAGCTTGGATGGCGGCACCATCGCCGTCTTGGGGGGCGGCATAGATCACATCTACCCCCCTCAACATGCGCGCCTTTACGAGCAAATCGCAAACCGAGGATTGCTCCTCAGTGAAAGCCCTTTCGGCCATCGCGCCACGGCGCGTGATTTTCCTCGCAGGAACCGAATCATTACGGGACTGTCAGAGGGTGTTGTGATCATCGAAGCGGCTGAACGATCCGGATCGCTGATTTCAGCCCGAACGGCGTTGGAGCAGAATCGCGAAGTGATGGCCGTTCCCGGCTCGCCACTTGATCCTAGATCCGCCGGCAGCAATCGTTTGTTGCGCCAAGGCGCCACGCTTGTGAGACATGCGGACGATGTTGTCGCTGCCCTAGAAAGCATCGTTCCTCGCCGCCTACAGTCGCCTGAACCACCCCTCTACAAAGATGGTCTGGACTCCACGGAGGAAATACCAAAATCGCAGCGCGATTCTGTGCACAGCGCTCTGAGTCCTACACCAATTTCAATAGCAGACATTGCTCACGCGACACGTATAAGTGTTCCGCGATGCGCCACCATTCTGGTTGAGCTCGAATTAGCGGGAATAGCGAGGACATATGCTGGGGGTCTCGATTCACTTGCGATTTGATCGAGAGCAGCGATTATATTACATCTCACTGCTATTTAATCTGTTTCTCGCCGCCGATCACTGGACGCTGCGACGCCCACACCTTAAGCGATTCTAGAGTTTGAGTGTTGGAGTCGCTAAATGCAAAAGTGGCCTTGGTTATTGCTATTTGCTGCCAGCTTTGCGCACTCCGAATTTGCCTCGGCTCAAGAGCCCGTCATTGAAACGGAATCTGAAGAACCATCAGTGGTGCTCGATGCTGACAATATTTTCGTCAACGAACTCGAAAACACAGTCACCGCGGAAGGCAATGTCGAAGCCAAATATGATGGCCGAATTCTACGTGCGGATCGACTAACGTATAATCGAAACACAGATCGTGTGCGCGCTACCGGAAATGTTGTCATTATCGATATTGATGGGACCGAGAGTTACGCTGACGAAGTCGAAACGGATCCTAATCTCATTGACGGATATGCCGTTGGGTTTTCCACCCGTATTGATAATGATGGCCTCGCCGTGGCCGAGTCCGCTGTGCGGTCTTCAAGCGGCTATAATGCGCTCGACAAGATTGTTTACACCTCTTGTGAGCTTTGCGACGAAGACGATACGCCGACATGGTCGTTAAGAGCCCGACGAGCGGTTCTGAACCAAGAAACTCAAATGATGTCCTACCGGGACGCCGTGCTAGAAGTTGCTGGCGTACCGGTGGTTTATCTGCCCTATTTTGCGCATCCAGATCCAAGTTCTGAGCGCCGGTCTGGTCTATTGGCCCCTGATTTTGGAACCTCATCGAAACTCGGCGTCTTCTATCAACAACCCTATTACTGGGCGATCTCTCCCTATCAAGAATTGACCATATCGCCAAAAGTCATGGCGAATGTGAATCCGCTTCTAGAATTGCACTACCGCAAACGATTCTGGTCGGGTGCGGTGACCGTAAATACAAGCTTCACACAAGAGGCTGAGTTCAATTCTGATGGTGAGCGTTTAGAGGATAGCGAAAGCGAGTTTCGGGGGCACCTATTCGCGGAAGGAGAATTCGCGATCCGGCCAGGTTGGAATTGGGGCTTTGCGGTCGAGCAGGTCAGTGATGACCTTTACACGCGGCGCTACGATATTTCTGGCGAAAACAATGATCGCGGGCTCTATGCCGGGCAACCTCGCTATTTGCTCAATCAATTATACACGCAGGCGCAAAGCCAGGACTGGTATTTTGACACTTCGCTTTTGACCTTCGAAACCAATCGCGAGAATGATACTGACGCGCGCTTGCCCCGTGCTCTGCCATTGATGTTTGGCGAACGTTTATTCGAGTATGGCGACTATGGCACCCTCGCCATTTCCGGATCGACAGCCATTTTGGAGCGCGAAATTGGCGTGGATAGCTATCGTGCCTCCGCCGGTGCTGATTGGTCGACCTCGCGCGTCTTACCGGGCGGGATCTTGCTCGCGCCATTCGCTGATGGTCGCTTTGACTATTACCAAGTCGACAATACCGGTACCGACGTGTCGACCATTTCTCGCACGGCTGCGACCTTGGGCACGCGGATTTCATATCCGCTTTATCGTCCTGGCAATATTGTTGATATTTTGATCGAGCCTGAAGCCATGGTGGCATATGGCACCGCGGGAACCAATGATCCCAACATTCCGATCGAAGATAGCTTATTCTACGAGTTGGACGAATCCTCTCTTTTTGAAGCCAACGCAGCTTCTGGCTTCGATACGTATGAGGGAGGTAGCAAGGCCTCTGTCGGCGCTTCTGTTTCCGCACGTTGGAAGAATGGCATGTCCATCTCTGCGCTCGGGGGTCGCCGCTGGCGAGATACCGCGGACCCAATTTTCGATGTCGGTTCGAATTTGGATGGCACCGTTTCCGACTGGGTGGCTGGTGTGTCGGCTGATTTCGGCAAGCCATTAACAGTCGAAACGCGTGTGCGTTTGGACGATGAAGATTTGGGTTTGAACCGAATAGACGCGCGCGTAAAAACCAATTTCTGGCGCTTCCGCGGAGATATGAGGTATTACAATATCTCCGGAGATGTCACGGACTCGAGCTTCAACGATGAAGGCGTGACGGTGGCGGCCGACTTCAAAGTCACGGACAATTACTATTTCCTCTACAGTTTGAGCCGCGATATTTCTGGCCGAGCTAACAGTACAGGCCGTGTCAGCGAACCACGTGATATTCGCCAATCACTTGGCATTGCCTATGAGGATGATTGTTCGCGGTTTGAAATCTCGTTTGAGCGCTCTGAAGCCAATGACCGAGATATCGGCCCGGAAGACTCAATAAAATTCCGGTTTGCCCTCAAAACACTAGGCGGCTTTGGCTCTAACAATGTCGACTGATAAAAGTTGATGCTTGGACACATTACAGCCATCTCCGTTGCGCATTGTTCACCAGGCGTTATGTTCCGCTCGCATATGGTTCGGTGAAGAGTACCGGCAGGAGATTAGTATGGTTCGTTCATTGGCTTTAGCATCGATTATGGCGCTATCGGCGGTCGGTGTGGCACATGGTCAAACTGCATTGTCTACACCGCCTTCAGCGGAACAAATTGAAGGCATTATCGCGGTCGTAAACGATGACCCGATTTCTTTTACGGATGTCCGTCAGCGCGCTCGCTTACTGCTGCTGAGCCTGGGCGGGCAGCAACCGTCTCAGGAGCAAATCCAGCAGATCACGACTCAAGCGCTTGAACAGCTCATCGATGAGAAACTGCAATTGCAGGAAGCCGCTGAATATGAGGTCGAAGTCTCTGACGACGATATCGCCGCCTCTATCAATCGTTTGGCTCAACAGTCTGGGATCACAAGAGATATTTTGATGCAGAGCCTCATCCAATCCGGTGTGAACCCGACCAGTTTGGAAGAACAGACGCGGGCCGATATTGCTTGGCGTCGAATTATGGGCGGATTATATGGGTCTCGGATCCGAATTTCTGACAATCAGATCAATGAACAATTGAAGCGGCTCGAAGCCGATGCTCAAAAAGAACAATATCTCGTCTCGGAGATCTTTATCTATGCGCCACTGGCTGAAGACAAAGCAGAAGCCCTGCCTGCCGCGAGATCTATCGTCGATCAATTGCGGGCTGGCGCCCAATTCCAAATCGCGGCGCAACGTTTCTCGATGGCGCCAACGGCCGCAACGGGCGGTGATATGGGCTGGATTGTCGAAGAAGACTTTGACGATGAGCGCAAATTGGCTCTGCAAAGCATGGATGGACCTGGGATTACCGATCCGATTGAGGTCGAAGACGGGATTTACATCATCAATTTGCGCGCAAAGCGTGACCCGTCGCAATCTTCTACTTTGGTTGATGTGACCCGCGTATCCGTAAATGATGCCTCTGAAGAGAACTTGAAAGCCGCTCTGGAACAGATTGGTGACTGTTCGGAAATCGAAACCGTTGCGGACGCCGACGACAATTTGCGTGCGATCGCATTGGAAGACTTAAATGTCGAGGATCTTGGGCCAGAAGGAAAATCCATGGTGATGGATACAGAGGTCGGGCAACATACTGATATATTTGCACAATCTGGTACTTTGGCCGTGATGTTCGTGTGTGATCGCAAGTCTGATGTCGCTGCGGTCCCAAATCGTGATCAAGTCGAAGATCGGTTATACAGCGAACAGCTCGGCATGATTTCTGAGCGTAGCTTGCGCAACCTTCGTCGGGAAGCGACGATTATTCGTCGCCAATAAAATTCTGTGACGCGCGAAATCGCTCCCCTCGCCCTCACCATGGGGGACCCCGCAGGGTGTGGACCTCAGATTACAGTCAGCACCTGGCGAACACGCCAACACGATACCCATCCTTTTTATGTGATCGGTGATCCGCGACTATATTCGGATTATGCGCCGGTGGCTCCCGTTCAAACGGCCTCTGATGCACAAAATGCCTTCGCAGATGCCCTGCCTGTTTTTCCGATAGAGCTACCGAATTTCGAGTCCTTAGTCGTCGGAAAACCCGATCCAGCTTTTGCACCGACAATAATTGCGAGCATAGAATCCGCTTGCAGACACTGTCTAAACGGTGATGCGGCAGGCATGATCACCAACCCTATTTCAAAAGCCGTTTTGTATGAGAGCGGCTTCTCCTTCCCTGGGCATACCGAGTTCATCGCCAGTCTTTGCGGAGAAAAGGGCAACCCTGCCCCCATGCCCGTTATGATGCTCGTCGGTGGCGGCTTGCGCGTGGCGTTGGCCACGATTCACGTCCCATTATTGCAGGTTTTGGATCACCTTACACCGAACGGCTTGTCTGAAACGGCGATGATTACGCATTCAGCTTTGAAGCAAAGAATGGGCATCTCCGACCCGAAACTCGCTTTCACAGGACTGAACCCGCATGCCGGAGAAAACGGGACCATCGGCTCCGAGGAACAAGACTTGATCAACCCCGTCGCGGCCCAACTGCGCGCTAAAGGCGTTGATATCTCAGATGCGCGCCCGGCTGACACAGTGTTCCACGAAGCACTGCAAGGTCAATTCGATGCCATCATCGCGATGACGCATGACCAAGGGCTTATACCTGTCAAAACACTTGATATGTGGGGCGGCGTAAACACGACGCTGGGCCTGCCAATCATTCGCACCAGTCCGGATCATGGGACGGCTTATGAAGCCGCGGCATCCCGGTCTTGCAGGGATGATAGTTTGCGAGCCGCTCTGGCTCTGGCAGCCGAATTCGCAGGTCATGAAGACAAAACCCATGTCTAATCGCCCAGATCTCACACAAGCGCCGGCGCGGAAGGCTTTGGGCCAGCACTTTTTATTCGACCCTGACATTTTGAACAGGACGGCCTTAGCGGCTGGGCCCGTGCAAGGACGGCACGTCATTGAAGTAGGCCCCGGGCCAGGCGGGCTGACCCGCGCTATTTTAGATCATGGTGCGAAAGCGCTCACCATTGTGGAAGCCGATCCACGTTTTGCCAGTGCGTTAGAGGCATGGCCTGAGGCTGAAGCAGGTCGACTAAGCGTTCTGCAGTCCGATGCACGCAAAGTGTCTTGGCGAGAACTTCCGATGGTTCAGAATGCCACAGATCCGGTCATGATCATTGCCAATCTACCCTACAATGTCGGCACTCCGCTTTTCATTCAGTGGCTCAAAGCCGGGGCTTGGCGCGGTGAAATGGCGTTGATGTTTCAAAAGGAAGTCGCAGAGCGCACCTGCGCCCGGCCGGGAGACAACCATTATGGCCGCTTAGCCGTGCTCACGGCCGCCGTCTGTGACGCGGCAATTGCCTTTACCTTGCCCCCCGGCGCGTTTCGTCCCCCACCGAAAGTCGATAGTGCCGTCGCCGTGTTTCGTCCGCTTTCAGAGCAGGAGAGATTTGATGATCTGGAAAGTCTGGAAAAAGTCACAACCGCCGCATTCGGCCAAAGACGAAAAATGCTGCGCGCAGCGCTGAAGGCCTTGGCAAAAACGGTACACCTAGACCCTGTAGAGTGGTTGGAATCATGCGACATAGACCCAACAGCACGCGCTGAAACGCTCACGCAAATTCAGTTTCGAGCACTCGCGCGACAGTTTGGGGAGGCCCGTCAGTGCGCCTAGCACTTTCTCACGGAGACATGTATCTGGAACTCGATCCCATGGCGGGCGGGTGTGTGAGCGCCCTTCGTCATCGCGATTTAGACATTTTACGCCCCGCACCTTGCCGATCTGGTCCGGCATTCGATGCGAGGGATTATGCCGCGTTTCCAATGGTGCCGTTTGTTGGGCGTATCCATAATGGGGTTTTCTTCATCGATGGGCAGCGTTTTGAATTGCCAGCAAATCTGCCTCCTGAGCCGCATGCGATTCATGGACATGGCTGGCGCGCACCATGGCAAATTGAATCTCAATCCGAGTCGGCAGCGACACTAGTGTACCGACACAAAGCCGATGCATGGCCTTGGGACTATGTCGCAAGACAGACATTCGATCTAAGGGAAGACGGCTTGGACGTCACGCTGTCGCTGACCAATGCCTCAGAGACTTCTATGCCCGCTGGCTTTGGATGGCATCCCTATTTCTGGCGCGAAGACGCTGAGCTCATGCTCGCGACCACCCACAAATGGTCTCCCGATGACATTAGCGGCGACAATCGCGCGGCTTTGATCACGCCTGAAGACGATCTCTCACCGCGGCGACGCGTAGAGGCGCTCAATCTCGATACGACCTTTTCAGTTCATCCCAACGACATAAAATTGTTCTGGCCGACGCATGCTGTGCGCATCAAAAGTGACTCAATGTTTGGGCTCGCAACTGTCTACGTCCCCCCGGGCGAAGATTTTTTCTGCGCTGAACCGATTACACACGCACCGAACGCGATAAATGACGAAAGACCAGCCGACATGACGGGGTTTCGTATGCTCGCCCTTGATGAAACGCTCAGCGGTAAAATCTCACTGTCCGTAGATCACTAAAGCTCACCCAGCAGACGGCGCACATGGTCTTCCAAATTATGCTCGCGCAGGCGCTTGGTCCGTTCCACCAATAGGATACGCCGTAGCTTGCCATAAGCCTCTTCGAGATCATCATTGACGATACAATAGTCATAGCGCCGCCAGTGAAGAATTTCTGCCTGAGCATCACGCATGCGGCGGTCTACCATTTCTGGCGTCGACCCTTCGCGTGCAGCTAAGCGTTGTTCGAGGGCTTCAATGCTAGGCGGCAGGACAAAGACCGAAACGCAATCATTCGGCATTTGGTCATGCAGGGCGTCTGCGCCTTGCCAATCGACATCGAATAAGACGTCATTACCCGCCTCGAGTTGAGCCACTGTATCCGCACGCGGGGTGCCGTAATACCGATCGAACACTTTCGCCCATTCCAGAAAGGCGCGATTGGCAATCATGTCACGAAAATCAGGCTCTGACTTAAAATGGTAATCAATGCCATCTATCTCGTTCGGGCGTGGTTCCCGGGTCGTGGCCGAGACGGACAGCACGACATCGTCAAACTCTTTCATCAACTTACGCGCCAGCGTGGTTTTTCCGGCGCCAGAAGGGCTGGAAATGACCAGCATTAAGCCGCGGCGTGGATCATGATCCGAACTATTCGACATTCGCAGCTTGCTCCTTGAACTGATCAACCACGCTTTTGAGCGCGAGTCCGGTATTCGTCAAATCCAAAGCCGCAGATTTTGAACAGAGTGTATTTGCCTCGCGATTCAATTCCTGCGCAAGAAAGCCGAGATCGCGCCCGACCGCTTCAGCGGAACTAAGCAAAGTCCGGCCCCGCTCAATATGGGCCTCCAATCGATCAAGTTCCTCTGTGACATCCGCTTTGGTCGCGATGACAGCGATTTCGGTCACCAGACGTTCGTCCGAAATCAGGCCCTCGGTGTCGAATTCAGCTATGCGCTGGCGGTATTTCTCCGCGATGGCCGATTTTTGTGCTTCTGCGTATCCCACCGCTTGCTTACGGAGCGCGTCCATTTCGGACAATTGTCCGAGCAGCAGCGTGTTTAGCGCCTCTCCTTCCGCCGACCGCGCGACGGAAAGCTCTTTGATCACCTCACCGCCCGTCCGGCTCAAGGCGTCAACAGCGCCCTCCACTTCGGCTAAATCGCGCAAAGACAGCGTGTCGGCTTCAACCACACCTTTGATTCCCATCAGGGTCGCCAATGATGGGCCTGTGGCCATAGCGCCCTCGGCTTTTTCATAAGCCTCGAGCAAAGTCTTGAGCACGGACTCATTCACCGAAACGGTATCTGCACCTTCAAGCTCAATGCGGAGCGCAATTTGGAGATTTCCCCGTTTAAACGTCTCGCTCACAGATTTACGAACGGATTTCTCCACGGATTCAAGACCAGACGGCATATTGAGCCGCACGTCCAAACCGCGACCATTTACGCTGCGGGCCTCCCAGTGCCAATTGCCCCAATCTGCTTCGCCACTGACCCGCGCAAAGCCGGTCATCCCTGAAAGTGCCATTAATTCTCCCGTTCGCGGGCAATCTCTCCGCGCTCATAGGCTCGGTAAGCCGCGACATTGCGTTCATGCTCGGCATAAGTCTCAGCGAACAGATGTCCACCCTTCCCGTCCGCGACGAAGAAGACATAATCTGTCTCGGGTGGATTTAAGACGGCCGCAATCGCATCGCGGCCCGGATTACAAATCGGCGTCTTGGGTAATCCATCCATCTGGTACGTGTTCCAATCGGTGGCACGTCGAATTTCGGATCTGTACAAAGTCCGGCGTTGCCCCTGATTATTATACAAAGGCTCGCCACGAGAAACGCCATAAATGATGGTTGGATCACTCTCCAGGCGCATCCCTTTCTTTAGACGACCGACAAAGAGTCCGGCGACGAGTGGACGCTCATCCGCGCTTGCGGTTTCCTTCTCAACCACGGACGCCAAGATGACCGCTTCATAAGGGGTATTGATCGGCAAATCGGTTTGGCGGGAATCCCAAAGCTGTTCGAGCAGAGCATCCTGCGCGACTTCCATGCGCTCTATGAACTGCGTGCGTGTGGTACCAGCGCCAAAGGCATACGTGTCAGGCAAAAGTACGCCTTCTTCAAACTCCCGCTCCGGCATATCGCCATTGAGTTGTTCTGCAGCTTCGACGCGTCGTAAGATTTGAGCGGTGGTGAGTCCTTCCGGGATGGTCAGACGGAATTGAACCACATCGCCTTCGACCAATTGCGTTAGGACTTCACTGACACTGGCGCGGGCGGGGACGATGTAAGAGCCAGCCTTAATCGCGCTCTCTACGCCCTCAATTCTGGCATGCAAACGCAGAACACGCTTATCCGGGATCAATCCTTCTAACTGAAGGCGATCGGCAATGCTCGCAAAGCCTTCGCCCCGCTCAACCGTAAACTCAGTTTCTTGAGCCATTGGCCCAGATTTGGCGACCTCGTTCTGCAACCAGAACCAACCATAGGCGGCAGCCGCAGCCGAAAGAATAGAAACGATGAGAATAAGGGCGAACAGAGCTTTTAAGAAACGCATAGAGGTTCAGTCCTGGTTTACCCCGCCCCTAATCTTCGTCGCTGTACTCGCCGGTCTAGTCAACCTGCTTCAAGATGAGCGATGCGTTAGTTCCGCCGAACCCGAATGAGTTGGTCATCGCCCCCCGCACTTGCGCTTTTTTCGCTTTGTGAGGGATCAAATCGATGGGTGACTCAACACTTGGATTGTCCAAGTTCAACGTCGGCGGCATTACCTGATCGCGAATGGCAAGCGCGCAGAACGCGGTTTCGATCGCACCGGCTGCACCGAGCAAGTGGCCCACAGCCGACTTGGTCGCGGACAAAGAGAGATTCTTTGAATGATCGCCAAATAGGCGCTCCACGGCGCCGACTTCACCCTCATCGCCGCGCGGTGTCGATGTGCCGTGTGCATTGACGTAATCAATGTCTTCTAGGGACATGCCTAGGTTCCGCTTCGCATGGTCCGCCGCCATTTTCATGGCACGATAACCACCTTCCGCGCCTTCAGCAGGTGCGGTGATGTGGTGCGCATCGCCGGTCAGGCCATAGCCTGCGACTTCAGCATAAATTTTCGCGCCACGGGCTTTCGCATGCTCATACTCTTCAAGCACGAGAATCGCAGCGCCCTCGCCCATGACAAATCCATCGCGACCTTCGTCATAAGGACGTGAAGCGCGAGTAGGTTCGTCATTATATTTGGTCGACATGGCCTTCGCGGCACAGAAACCAGCGATTGCCAATTCGCAAATCACCGCTTCAGAGCCACCGGCTATCATAACATCAGCATCGCCATACTGAATGAGACGGGCTGAATCACCAATCGCATGCGCGCCAGTTGCACAGGCGGTCACGACGGAATGGTTCGGGCCTTTGAAGCCATGCTTGATCGAGACCTGGCCGGAAGCCAAATTGATCAAAGCCGACGGAATGAAGAACGGGCTCACTTTGCGCGGCCCATTCTCGTAAAGATTGATCGAAGAATCGTAGATGCTTTGCAGACCGCCAATACCTGATCCGATCAAAACGCCTGTGCGTTCTTTCTCTTCATCGGTTTCTGGGACCCAACCAGAATCTTCAATCGCTTCCGCAGACGCACCGATCGCATAGAGGATAAACTCATCTATGCGGCGGCGCTCCTTCGCGCTCGCTACCGCATCCGGATCGAACGCGTGAACGTCTTCCTCTGATCCGCCGCCGCGGCCACTCTTATAGGGCACTTGGAAGGCAATTTTGCAGGCTGTATTCTCCGGATCGAACGTATCGATCGGACCTGCTCCAGACTCACCAGCGATGAGCCGCTCCCATGTCGCTTCTCTGTTCGCAGCCAGAGGCGAAATGATTCCAATACCCGTAATGACAACGCGACGCATAGATCAGCCTCTAACCGACGTGAGCGTTGATATGAGACACCGCGTCGCCGACGGTACGAATGTTTTCCTGTACGTCGTCTGGGATCTCAATATTGAATTCTTCTTCAAACGCCATGACCAGCTCAACCAAGTCGAGTGAATCGGCGCCAAGGTCATCAATGAAGCTTGCGCTCTCAACAACCTTATCTCCCTCTACATCGAGATTTTCGACAACAATTTTTTTAACACGCTCAAGAACGTCAGACATGGATACCTCTCTGATATTGTCTGATGGATAGGCTTCTACGGGCCATGGTGTTGCCGTTAGCACACACTTTGCGACAACGCCAAGCCCCGCATACTGTGGAAAGTGCAATGTCCCAAGGGGAAACCCCTAGATCATCGCCATCCCGCCATTCACATGTAAGGTCTGTCCCGTCACATATGAAGCTTGGTCAGATGCGAGATAAACAGCGGCGGCTGCAATATCTTGTCCCTGACCCAATCGACCGGCTGGAATCTGGCCTAAAAGCGCATCTTTTTGCGCCTCTGGCAGGACATCCGTCATCGGCGATTCGATAAAACCGGGGGCAATCGTATTTGCGGTAATGCCTCGGCTCGCGACCTCTTGGGCGAGTGATTTGGTGAACCCAATCATGCCAGCTTTGGACGCACAATAGTTCGATTGTCCCGGGTTACCTGTCACGCCAACAATCGACGCGATGCCAATAATTCGACCGCCCCGCGCCTTCATCATGGGGCGCACGGCCTTCCGACATAGTCTGAAATAGCTTTCCAAGTTTACACGGATAATGTCTTGAAAATCCTCATCTTTCATCTGCATGAGGAGTTTGTCGCGCGTGACACCAGCATTGGCGACAAGAATGTCGAGTTTGCCCGCGGTCTCGATTGCTTGCCCAACCAAGGCATCCGCTTGCTCTGGATCTGATAGATCACAAGGCAGTATATGCGTGCGTTCGCCGAGCTCGCTGGCCAAGGCTTCCAGTTTTTCGACGCGTCGGCCAGACAAAGCGACGTCAGCCCCTGCAGCATGCATTGTTCGCGCAATAGATTCGCCGATCCCACCCGTGGCGCCGGTTACCAGCGCGGTTTTTCCTGATAAATCGAACATTCTGCCCTCTCCTGCCTCGTATTTTATCCGTTAATCCGCTCTGCAATGGCGGAAATCTCTTCTGGCGTGCCCATTGTCAGCCCTTCCAATGCGCGCACCGTTCGACGGTTCATCACACTCAGAACTTTTCCGGCACCCGCTTCAATGGTCAGCTCTACACCTTCTGCGGCCATGAATTGAACCGATTCGGTCCAGCGAACTTGCCCGGTAACCTGTTCTACCAATTGTTTGCGGATCGATTCTGGATCGACGCCGGCGGTTGCGGTGACATTCGCCACCAGTGGCGCAGCGGGCGCTTGGATGGTGATTCCAGCCAGCGCTTCCGCCATAGCATCCGCAGCGGGCTGCATCAGGGAACAATGGAATGGCGCAGACACTGGCAAGAGTACGGCTTTTTTGACCCCGGCCTCTTTTGCACCTGAAATCGCAAGTTCGACGGCGGGTTTGGCGCCGGAAATGACGATTTGGCCGGGTGCATTGTCATTCGCAATCTCACACGGGCCTTCAGATGCGCCATTTGCACATAAGGCGGCCGCTTGTTCGGGGCTCGCACCGAGGAGGGCTGCCATCGCACCCTCGCCCGCAGGGACCGCATCTTGCATCGCATTGCCGCGAATGCGCAGCACTTTTGCGCAATCCCCCACCGAAATCGCCCCCGCAGAAGCCATTGCCGAATACTCGCCGAGCGAGTGACCCGCGATGAATGCTGCTTTGTCGGCGCCAATACCGTGGGCGCTTTCCAATGCGCGCATCGCAGCAACGCTCACGGCCATAAGCGCAGGCTGGGTGTTTGCAGTGAGTTTGAGATCATCTTCCGATCCCCCCCACATGAGACCCGACAGATCTTGGCCGAGCGCATCATCTACCTCTTCAAAAACTGCTTTGGCGGCCGGAAACGCTTCTGCCAGGTCTTTGCCCATTCCGATGAACTGACTGCCCTGTCCCGGGAAAA
Source organism: Henriciella sp. (assembly GCA_013213825.1). Classification (GTDB taxonomy): domain Bacteria; phylum Pseudomonadota; class Alphaproteobacteria; order Caulobacterales; family Hyphomonadaceae; genus Henriciella. The sequence continues at coordinate 10,624 of JABSQA010000024.1, read as the reverse complement.
TAAACGCAAACTTGGTCATATGCGCTCCTTAACTCTATTTCGCGCCCGCTTAAGACGCTGCGTCGAAGTGCGCAAGTATCGGGTGGAATATCAGGCGTACGGGTTTTACAGTTTCTCCGAAGCAAGAGGTGGTTCCATGACGTCGCAGTTAGACAAAGCTGAGCAGTTTCGCGCCCTCCACCAATCGGGGTGTTTTGTGATCCCTAATCCTTGGGATGTTGGCTCGGCGAAACTCATGGCAAATATGGGCTTCAAAGCCTTGGCCAGTACAAGTTCAGCATTTGCCCGATCGACCGGGGTCGACGACTATGAACTCTCACGTGAGTTGGTCATCAACCATGTCGGGAAGCTCTGCAAGGCAACCGCCATTCCTGTCTCGGCAGATTTGGAAAGTGGTTTCGGAGACACGCCAGAAGACTGCGCTAAGACCATCCTGCTTGGCGCCGAAGCTGGCCTCGTTGGTGGTTCAATCTAGGATTATGCCGGCACGCCTGGACAGCTTTACGACATAGAATTGGCCAAAGATCGTATCACTGCGGCGGTCGAAGCAGCCCGTAGTCTGTCTTTCCCATTTACGCTCACAGCCCGTGCCGAAAATCATTTCACCGGGGATGGCGACCTCGCCGACAGCATCAAACGTCTGCAAGTCTACCAGGAGGCTGGTGCTGATGTGCTCTACGCGCCAGGCCTACGCTCTAAGGCCGATATTGCCAGCGTGATTGCTTCGGTCGACCGCCCAATCAATGTCCTGCGCGGGCCAAAAGAGGGACTCGTGCCGATCGCTGAACTGGCCGAAATGGGCGTTCGGCGCATTAGCCTCGGTGGCTCGCTTGGAATCGTCGCAATGGACGCAGTGTACAAAGCTTGCCGCGAACTGCTCGGGCCGGGCACGTTTGACTATACAAAGAACGCGACCCCAGCAGCTGAAATCGTGGCCCTGATGGTAAGTGATTAAACCTGCGGAAATGCCCGTATTTCCTGCAAGAATGGGCTTGATTTTCACCGCTCGCTGCGTTTTACAGCGCGCTTCGCAAGGTTTGCGGTCCTCAAAATCGGAATGAGCCGAATGCGAGGGGCCATCGTGGAAGGGTTTACCCGCTCATCCGCGCCGCAAGCTAAACTTTAGGGAAAGACAATATGGCATTATATGAGCACGTCCTCATTGCGAGGCCGGACATCTCACCTGCACAGGTTGAGGGTCTGATGGAAGAGCTCTCAACCTTCCTCGACAAACAAGGCGCGAGAGTCGCGAAATCCGAATATTGGGGTCTTCGCAATCTTTCATACCCGATCAATAAGCAGCGCAAGGGACACTATTCCCTGTTCAACATTGACGGCCCAGCCGATGCGATCCACGAGCTGGAACGCGCGCACCGTCTGTCTGACGACATCATGCGCTACATGACCATCAAAGTAGAAGAGCTCGACGAGAACCCTTCTCCGATGATGAGCCGCAAAAACCGTCGTGACGACTAGAAGAAGGATTGAAAATTATGGCTTCTAGAAACACTTCTGGCATGAACATCACCAACATTCCGGCGCGCCGGTCTTTTGGTCGTCGTCGTAAGGTCGATCCGTTTTGCGGCGATAAAGCGCCGAAAATCGACTATAAAGACGTCAAACTGCTGCAGCGTTATATTTCTGAGAAAGGCAAAATCGTGCCGTCTCGGATTACCGCTGTGAACTTCAAAAACCAGCGCAAACTTGCCAAGGCGATCAAACGTGCCCGCATGCTCGCGCTTCTGCCATTCACTGTGAAATAAGGGAGACCCTAACGATGCAAGTTATTCTCCTTGAACGCGTTGAAAATCTTGGCGGACTCGGTGACGAAGTTAGCGTCAAGAACGGTTTTGCTCGCAACTTCCTGTTGCCAAAGGGCAAAGCGCTGATCGCCAACAATCAAAACCGTGCTCGCTTCGAAGCAGAACGCGAAGCGCTCGAAAAGCGCAACGCCGAAGCTCGTGATGCCGCGACCTCTACGGGGTCCAGCCTAGACGGTCAGACTTTCGTTCTGATCCGTCAGTCTGGCGCTACGGGTCAGCTATACGGTTCCGTGTCAGCACGCGACATTGTCGAGGCCGCTGGCAATGCTGGCCACTCGGTCAAGCGTGAGCAGGTTCGCCTGAACGCTCCGATCAAGACGCTCGGTCTGCACGAAGTTGGCATTCGCCTGCACGCCGAAGTGCGCGTCGACATCACCATCAACGTTGCCCGCTCAGAAGATGAAGCTGAGCGTCAAGCCGCTGGTGAAAACATTATCGAGACGATGCAAGCCGAACAGCAAGCAGCTGCTGACGAGCAAGCCTCTGAAATGGCTGAAGCGGCCGCAGAGCTGGACACCGCAGCTGAAGGCGACGAATAAGTCTCGTCCTCAAATAACAATTGAGAAAGCCGCCCAAATATCTGGGCGGCTTTTTTAATGCGTCAGCCGTAAGGCATTCACCTGTGCAGCAATGGATTGAAACGTTGCCGTGAGGTCCAATCCTTCAACGTGATAGTAATAGGCCGACGACGTCGCGCATTCTTCGAGAATAAGATCCGGAAGCGATCCGGCATTGATTTGAAATCCGATCGTAAACACTTGAATGTTCTCAGCCTTAGCGGCTTCGCAGGCCCGCTTAAAACGACCGACCGCGCTATTATTCGCTGAGCTGGTGCTCGCATTGCCGCGCGATCGTGTGGTTTGCATATTTTGGCGGTTACCCTGATTGCTTTTCGCGCTTACATGCGGCGCATAATTGGTCGGGCGATTAGAATGTACGTTTCCGATGGAGACGTCTTCTGGACGGTTTTGCGCCGTGATGGCGCCGTCTGTCATGACGATCATGACCTTTTTCGATTCGTCTGCGTTAAAGTCGAGCGGACGATCTGAGAAGTCGCCACCAAGTTCTCCCCGAAAGCTCGGGCTTAACGTCTTCAGTCCCCAAAGCGCGCCGATATCCATACCGGTCCCGTCTGATAGAACCATGCCGTTCAAATGTGATTTGATATCATCCGCGTCATTTGAGTTTAAGAAAACGGCACTCGCTTCTTCCGGACACCAAGGGTGATTGTTCCACCAGCGCCAAAAATCGGGGACTTGCCCTCGGCTGTTCCGGGGCAGCATATTTGTCCCATAATCCGTTTGCACCGCTTCAACACAATAATTGCCATCGGAAAATCGAAAGTCGGACGTCTCGACCGCTGTACCGATATCGTACGTGGCTTCATTGGGATCCAGAATGGTGCCGAATGCTGTCAGCTCGACAGCGAATTCTTCAAAAAGGTCTTCTCCAATGTTCACAGTTCCACCAAATGGAACCACGTTGATGGACGTCGAATCTTTAGTCGTATCGTTGAGCATGATGTCAACAAATTCAGTCGAGGCTGTTTTCAAACTGGTGAGACGACTGCCGCGCATGGATGAGGAGATGTCGAGCACCATCGCGATCTCTATATTAGGGATCGACTGAATGGCGGTTGATGACACGCGGATGTCCGCACTGTCGGTTCCAAATATATGCATTATCGCTGTATCGACATTGAGCGTCGCCGTCGCGGTCACAGATTTTGAGTTTATCGCTACGACGGAGCTCACTTGCAGATTTAAATCGCTTTGAGCGTAGCCGAGCTCGACGATCTGCGTATGCATCCAAGTCTGAACCAACTCACTCGGATCTTCCGTTGAGTTTAAGTTCGTCGCCGCCAAAACGGATTGGTCCAAAAGCATGGTAATTTTGGATTTAGCGGTGTGAATTCTGTTTAAGTCGATGGCAGAGCCCACAACAGCAATGATCGGGATAATCGCCAAAGCGAGTATCATCGCGACATTGCCGCGCTCAGCTCCCAAAAGCCGTCGAATGCGTGAGACATATCTTTCCACGCAAACCGCTTTACTGAAGAAACCCTAATTTTTACTTTAGATTGATTTCGAATTCGACAGTATGCTGACGTCTCTTCCAGTTAACCGGCGAGACTCCATTGTCGACTTATGTTCTCAACCTGAATGCGCTTCGTAGCGATATGTCATCATCCGCGTTAAGAGCTCACTCTCATAATTTCCAGGCACAGTTTTTTGCCCGATCAACCACGCATATACTTCCCAGTCTGGCGTCGACAAAAGGCGCTCAAATTCCGAAAGTTCAGCATCATCCATCTGCGCGATATGTGCGTCTGCGAATGACCCCATCAACAGGTCCATCTCACGAAATCCTCGTCTCCAGGCGCGAAATTTCAGCTTCCGTCGACGTTCATCCAAAACATATTCGCTCATGACACCTACTCCTGATGCCGTTTATCTAGTTCGGCGAAGAAGAATTGCACAGAGACGTGGTGCCGCGGGGCGGCTTCATAGCTTGAAAGCGAGACGAACTTGCGCGCATAAATAGACATGCGCGATGAACGCCTCTTCCCTTTGTTTCAGCCCTTAGACGCTTTGCCTGGCATTGGTCCTAAGCTGAAACCCACGCTTGAACGTTTGGTCGCCGGCGACACGGTCTGGGATCTATTGCTACATATGCCGGAACGATGGCTCGACCGGCGCCCGCGTGATAATTTTGATGAATTGATCGCCGAAGAAGTCGCCACCGTGCGCGGCGAGGTTCATGCCGTCAAAGCTCCATACAATGAACGCGCGCCCACCCGGATCTTACTGTTTGATGGATCCGGCTTCTTGACCCTAACTTACTTTCGCGCCGATAGCCGCTGGCTTCAGAGCCAATTCCCAGTCGGGAAAGACCGGATTGTCTCGGGGAAAGTCACGGATTGGCAAGGCGAACGGCAGATGAGTCATCCCGATTTCGTCATGGATCCGATGAAGGTTGAGTTCCCGCCCCCTGTCGAACCGATATACAGCCTCACCGCCGGGCTGACCAATAAACGCGTCCACGCGACGGCCAAAGCCGCACTAGACCTTATTCCAGATGACCTTCCCGAATGGATCGATGAAAATCTCATCGCCCAGCGTGGATGGCCTGGGTTTAAGGCTGCGATGCGTGGGGTCCATGCGCCTGAACACTGGGATGAGACCGCTATCGAACGCGCCCGGATGCGCTTGGCCTATGACGAAGCGCTTGCGCGGGAGCTTACGTTCTCGCGGGCTCGAACAGCCAGACGTGCCAGCGAGGCGAATATCGTTCCTGCACAAAGCGAAGCGCTCAACCGTTTGGTCAAAACCCTTCCTTACAAACCGACACAAGCGCAAATCCGGGCGACCAAAGAAGTGATGGCGGATCTTGGACAAGCCTTCCCGATGCGCCGAATGCTCCAGGGCGATGTCGGTGCCGGTAAAACGCTTGTCGGTGCATTCTCCGCCGTCCAGGCAGCAGAGGGTGGATTTCAAACCGCATTTATGGCGCCAACTGAAGTACTCGCCAGGCAGCAATTCGACACTTTGGATCAATTGCTTTCTCCCCTCGGTTACACAGTGGCCGTGCTGACGGGGCGTGACAAAGGCAAAGCGCGCGAGGCCACGCTTATGGGGCTGGCGGATGGCTCGATTCAAATCGTCGCCGGAACACACGCCCTCTTCCAAGAAGGCGTCAGCTTCGCGCGCCTCGCTATGGTTATCGTTGACGAACAGCACCGATTTGGTGTGGCCGATAGAATGAAGCTTATGAGCAAGGGCAAGTCTCCGCATATGCTCGTCATGTCTGCAACACCGATCCCGCGCACTCTCGCACAAACCGTGCATGGCGATCTCGATGTTTCGATCTTGGAGGAGAAACCCGCTGGCCGACAACCCGTTGAAACCCGCGCCATCCAAGACACCCGGTTAGAAGATGTTATTACGGCGATCGGCCGAGCCTTAGACCGCGGCGAACGTGCGTTTTGGGTATGTCCGCGCGTTGATGCGGATGACGATGATAGTTCGGCCGTTGCGCGGGCTGCCATGCTGAGAGATGCTCTGCGCACAGATGTCGGCCTGGTCCATGGCCGGATGAAAGGCGAAGACAAGGACGCGGCCTTAGACGCGTTTCGGACCGGTCAAACGAAAATTCTCGTGGCGACGACGGTGATTGAAGTCGGTGTAGATGTCCCCGAAGCCACGATCATGGTCATAGAACGCGCCGAAGGGTTTGGCTTGGCGCAACTCCACCAATTGAGAGGTCGCGTGGGCCGAGGCAGCGCGGCAAGCTATTGTCTTCTGCTCTACCGTGCGCCGCTAACGGAAATGGCTAGAGAGCGCCTCGATACTTTGCGCCACACAGAAGATGGGTTCGAGATCGCCGAAGCGGATTTTAAACTGCGTGGCCCTGGTGATCTTTTGGGAAAGGCACAGTCAGGATTGATCAATTATCGACTGATCATTTTGCCGGAGCATGACGAGCTGATTGATATTGCGCGCAAAGACGCGGAAATGGCGGAACAACAAGCTGACCAGATCGACCCCGCGCGGGCGGAAGGGCTAGGCTTACTTAGTCAGCTTCTCAGTCCCGACCTCCGCTTCAACGACTGAGTCCGTTTCGGACCCTGGATCAAAATCCGGCACCACCAACCCGGCGGTGAGGATCATTTTCGCCCCTTCTTCCACTGTCATATCCAGAGGGATCGCTTCGGTTTCTTCAACATAGATCAAGAAACCGGATGTAGGATTTGGCGTTGTTGGCACAAACACGCCAATCTTGGTCGACCCGAGCTTGGCGCCGATTTCGCCTTTGGCGTGCGATGAGACAAAGCCGATGCACCATGAGTCCTTTTTTGGATACTCAACCATGACACAGCGATCAAAACTCGCTTGCTGATTATTCGCTAACACTTCGGTCAATTGCTTCAGCGCGGCATACACGTTTTTGACGATCGGGATACGACTCAAAATCCGGTCCGTGGCCGTCAATAGCGAGCGACCGACTAGGTTTGCCGTCACCGCGCCGAGTACTGTCAGCGCAACGACCAAAACCAGCACCCCAAAACCAGGGATCGCATAGTTTGTGTATGTTTCTGGCTGCAAAAGGGGCGGCAGCAACGGTTTCACGCGATTGTCGTTGAACGTAATCAGAAACAGCAAAATGAAAAAGGTTGCGGCCAGAGGCGCAGCGATCACCATACCGGCAAAGAAACGGCCCCGCAGCCACGCAAAAAGCCCAACCGGTTCCGGTTCGCCCATTTTTGGGATCATTTCTTCAGGGGTCTTTCCCTTTGACATCTTTTGGTCCTCAGCCACGCCTGCCGCACCGTTATAGCTTGGCGATACCTAGTTTGACGTTAATTGTGGCGAAGATGGGAAACAATTCTGATTTTGAAACCGCATTGCACACTCTTTTCGCAAGAGTTTTCGGTGAGTCTCAACCTTTGAACACGATCAAGCGCCTTTCCGGGGGCGCCAGTCAAGAAACATGGGCCCTTTCAGGCGGTGAACACGCGGTGATTCTGCGCCGTGCTCCGGGGGGCGCAAGTATGGCGCGATCTTCCGCAGCGATTGGTTTATCGGCGGAAGCGAAACTTATACAAGCCGCAGATAGAGCCGGTGTCCCTGTGCCAGGTGTGCTGCATGTGCTCGAAGAAAAGGACGGTCTCGGCGACGGGTTTTTGATGAGCCGCGTGCTCGGAGAAACCATTGCCCGACCCATCTTGCGCGATGAAGCTTATTCTAAGGCGCGCGCGCAAATGTCGGCGCAATGTGGAGAGGCGCTCGCTGCGATCCACTCCATTCCGATAGACAGCCTTCCGCCCGAGGTTCAAGTCAGCGATGGCCTGGCGCAAATCGCTCAATATGAGGAGATATATCGAGGGTTTGATGCGCCGCGACCGGTGTTCGAGCTCACGCTGCAATGGCTGAAAGCGAATGCCCCAGCGCCGTTGGATACTGTACTCGTGCATGGCGATTTTCGCCTCGGAAATTTAATGGTCGACGAAACGGGTCTTGTTGCTGTTCTCGACTGGGAACTCGCCCATCTCGGTGATCCCCGCGAGGATATTGCTTGGATCTGCGTCAATTCTTGGCGTTTTGGGCAAAGTCAAAACCGGGTCGGCGGTTTCGGCGCGCTGGAAGATTTGTTGAACGTTTACAATCAGAGAAGCCGGCTATCTATCACACCTAATGATGTCGATTGGTGGGAAATGCTAGGCACATTGAAATGGGGCATAATGTGCATGATCATGTACGAAGCCTTCCGTTCAGGCGCGGATGCCAGCGTGGAGCGCGCAGCCATTGGACGGCGTGTGTCAGAGACCGAAATTGACCTTATCAACCTATTGGAGGCCGCACATGCATGACCAACCAAGTGTCGCCGAACTGGTCCAAGCGGTGAAGAATTTTATCGACGAGACGGCGGGCCCAAACTTATCCGGCCATGCGGCCTTTCATGCGCGCGTGGCCAGCAATGCCTTGTCGACGGTTTTGCGAGATCTGGAACAGCGCCCGACCGCAGAAGCGGCCGAACGCGCCCGTCTTCTCGATCTTCTCAATACCCCAGATGACACACCGACAGAGGTATTGAATAGGATGCTGAGTGAACAGATTCAGGCCGGCCAAATGACCCCTGAAACCGAAGGGCTTCTCGCTCACTTGAAAGCCACCACCATAGCTCAGGTCGAGATCGATCAACCACGCTATTCTGGATTAAAGACAGCAAAGTCTTAGGCGGAACAACTGCCGCCGCCGAGCACGCAAAAGCTTGCGCAATATGAATGATTGAGCGGCACGCTTTTGCGGGCCTCTTGCAGTGTTTCACCGAGCTCAAACTGCTTGTCATATGGCAATAAGGTACAAGCCACGACCGTCGGCGATTTCGCGCCTTTGCGTTTGACCACCATGCGCTGTGACGCACACATAAGCTCATTCGGGTCCTTATCCAAAATGCCCCAACACGCGGTGGTAATTTCTGGTGGGTCGCCATCTGGGCGCATCTCTGGGAAAAGGACGAGTTCCGTCGTGTTGTCGGGATCGATCTTTAGATGTTCTGTAGCGATCAGCGCGGCATAGCCTTTGCGCGCAATCTCTTCCTCTTCGCCCCAAATGGTGCGACCCGCGAGCGCGAGACTGAATTCATTTTCTGACAACCAGCGCAGGCCTTTCATCGCGAGTTCAAAGGACCCCGCCCCGCGCTCTTTATCATGCAATTCTGGAGAGAAATGATCGAGGCTGACACGCATGGTGAGCCGATCGCCATATGTCTCGCGCAGCGCCATCAAGCCGCCTTTGACTCTTGGCCGCATCATAGGCTGCATCGCATTGGTGAGCATGAGCACAGAGTGCCCGCGCTCTAATACAAGGCGCAATATGTCGATCATCTCGGGCGCCATAAACGGCTCGCCGCCGGTGAATCCAATTTCGATTTCAGCCTCGCCGGCCGCGTCCAACTCATCGAGATAAGGCGCAACGTCTGCAACCGTTAAGTAGACCAGACGGTCATTCGTCGGCGAGCTTTCGATATAGCAATTGACGCATTCAATATTGCACAGCGTTCCAGTATTAAACCAAAGCGTTTTGGTGCGGTTATACGCCACCCGCGCGCGCACATCGCCATTGGCGGTGATCTTTGGGTCCTGAAATTTTTCGACGAGGGCTGTATCAGACATGCGGACTGTTTATTGGGGTTTCTGAGAAAGCGAAGTCACAATGACGTTAGCAGCGAAAATCAACTAGCTCAGCTGACTGGGGTCGGGCCCCGTTTCGAGAAAATCGATCACGGCGTCCCAATGGGCTAATGCGTCCGCATCGCCCATCGCTGCCACTTCGGCCGCACGCAGCGTGGCGATGACGCTGGCGTCTTCGCCATATTGGCGCAAAAGAGTCATCGCCGCATCCCGCGCATTCGTTTCGGCACTCATCGCCAATGCTCCGTTATCCAAGCCGTCGGCTTGACGTGCTTGTAGATTTTCTTGTGCCATGGCGCCCGCCATTTTCCATCTCGCGCTTCGTCCGGGTCCGGGCGACCGGTAAAGGCGACGATCTTGGTCTCTGCTGGCAGTTTCGGGGTGACGAACCAATTCATTGGGAATTTCGGCATCAATGAGTGTTTGAAGCTCACACACCAATCCTCAGGCCAGTAGATTTTATCCGGGATCATGGCCGAGACATATTGCTGACTGGCCCGAAACTCATCGTGGATGGGCGCATTATCACGCATATATTTTTCGAAGATCTCAGTATGCTCACCAATCGTCCATTTATACACGGATGTATTGCCGATCCCCATGCCCATCAGGGTCCAGTTTTCGGCGATGCACATTTTACCTGGGTGATAGTCCCAGAACGGATCCATATTACCCGTCACGATGAGATCGACATCGAGGAACAAAACCTCGCCTTCTAGCCCGCCGAGACCCGCTTGCCAGAGCGATATTTTACGCCATGGCCACCAGCGGTATTTTTCTGGCAGATCAATTGGGGGAAGCGGCTGATACTCGACTTCCGGCAACAAGCCTTCTTTATCATCGGTGAAACAGACAAACCTTAGATCACCTGTGACATTGCGTCGGACCATATTGTACAGTCTGTTGGCAAAATGGGCGGGATATCGCTCACCCCATTTCATACAAATCACAGTCTTCGTCATGCCCTTTGACTAAAGGGTTTCTGCGCCTCGCGCTACTGCCAAGAAATCACTGATTGCAGCTTATATCGATTTTTTTGAAATCCGATCGGGAAAGTGTGTCGTAACAAGATCATACAGCGTTTCCGCGTGGAGATTAGATCATTCCT
>JABSQA010000239.1 GCA_013213825.1 Henriciella sp. | reverse complement strand
GACGTACCGGTGAACGCAAAGTGATTGCCTATCGCGCCAAATCAGAGAGTTCCAAGAAATGGTTCGAAAGGCAGCTTTCAGATCCCTATGTGCAAAAGGCGCAATCAGAAGGGTATCGCGCTCGCGCGGCTTACAAGCTGATCGAGCTTGATGAGCAAATGCGTTTGCTCCGTGCCGGTATTCGGGTCGTCGACCTTGGATGCGCACCAGGGGGCTGGTTGCAAGTTTGCGCGGTGTGAAAGAAGTGGTCGGTCTCGATTTATTACCGGTCGAGCCGGTGCCCGGTGCTTTCATCGTTCAAGGTGACGTCAACGAGCCGGTCGATGTCGCAGAGATGATGACGGGCCTAAGCGGGCCGCCGGATCTTGTCTTGTCTGACATGGCGGCGAATACGACAGGGCATAAGCAGACGGATAGTCTTCGTACCGCGGCCTTGGCGGACATGGGGTTGGATTTCGCGATCCAGCATCTCGTTCCTGGCGGGGCATTCTGTTCGAAAGTGTTCCAAGGCGGTGCCACGCCCGAAATGATGGCGCGTCTGAAGGCGCATTTTAAGACGGTCAAACATATAAAGCCGCCTGCGAGTCGGGCAGGATCGCCGGAACTGTTTGTCGTCGCCAAAGGATTTCGGGGTCAGTGACAGAAAACGATGCCGATCTAGATGAGTCGTTTCCGGAGGTCCGGATTCATCCGGCACGCGCCCTTATCATCACCGCAATATTAGCTGGCCTATATGCGCTTATTTTCGTGCTGTTCGGGCGGGAAAATCTGACCACAAATGTCGAGTTGGTCAGCTCATTGGGCTTAGCGTCGGGTTTGCTTCTGCTCAGTTACACCGACTTGCGAACCGGTTTGCTGCTCGACCTTCTAACCTGGCCACTTGTCGCCTTCGGACTTGGATATGCCGCTTATGCGGGCACGCTGGCATTTGCGCTTTCTGGCGCGGTGATTGGATATGGTTTGATCGCCGGGCTCGGATGGGTTTGGCGAACGACGCGCGGTTATGAAGGCATTGGTCTTGGTGATGCAAATCTCTTAGCCGCGGGTGGCGCTTGTGTTGGCCTTACAGGTCGTCCATTGATTCTACTCTTTGCCTCCGGGACGGGGATTTTGGTCGCTTTTAAAGAGTCACAAAGATCACGATAGTCGCAGGATCGGATCGCGATCGCATTTGGTCCGAGTTTGGCGTTCGGGATCTGGATCGTCTGGTGCTGGCCTATTTTGCCGTTCGCATAAGATCCGAATACGGAATAACAAAATGTCCGAGTATCTCGATAGTAAAAGCCCTATCACCTGAGTGTCTCACGATAAGCCGCTCAAGAAACACTCAGACAACGGAATAAGTGCTGTTAACAACAGTTAATAAGTGTGTCGGATTTGCGACTGAGTCCGTCATATAACCGTAGTTTTACTGAGAAAAAACCGTCACCCAGATTGAATAATCCCCGCCCCAGAAGCGAGCGAGAATCACGCTCGTTCGGGTTCGTTTGAGAAACTGTATCGGGGTATACAATGAAATTTCGCATGACTGTGAGCGCGCTTGCGCTGGGCTTGATGGCAGCTTGTTCGCAAGGCAGCAATATCGCGTCACCAGGCACGACCGCACCGACGACTCCTCCCAGCACGGGCGGCGGCTCCGGCGGGGGTAGCGGTGGGGGTGGTTCAACCGCGTCTTGCCCAACCGGCTTTACAGCAGGTACCGCGATCGGATCGATCACGACATGTACGCTTTCGGGTACGCTGCTTGGCACCACCACGCTTACCAATGTCGCGAATGTTGTTTATCGCTTAAATGGCCGCGTTGATGTCGGCGTTGATACAGGCGCCGATGGCACGGATCCCGCGGGCTCTGTCGCGTCGCTCGTGATTGAGCCAGGTGTGACGATTATTGGTGCCACCGGGCAAGATTATTTGGTTGTGGCACGGGGCTCCACAATTGAAGCTGCTGGTACGGCCACACAGCCAATCACATTCACCAGTGCGGCCGATATTGAACGTCAGAATGACTCCGATCCGTCCAACGATCTCGGCGAAACCTTTGACGGTGAATGGGGCGGCATTGTTATTCTCGGCAGCGCGCCGCAAAACCGCTGCTTGAGTGGGTCTGCTTACGGGACGGATACCTGTCAGCAGCGGATTGAAGGGGTCACCTCTCCAGACGCGCTATATGGTGGCGATGATGCTGACGATTATTCCGGCACGCTCCGCTATGTGATCGTCAAACATGCAGGTTTTGAGCTGACCACCGATAATGAGTTGAACGGTATCGCCTTTGGCGGCTTTTTCCTGGTTCCCCATGCAGAGGTTACAGCCAGGGCGTTCCAGATACATGATGTTCTCATACTCAGTGCGCGCCGTGTTCTTCGGATTGTCGTCGTTAAACTCGAAGCCAGAATATTTCTTGAGAACGTCCCAATCG
>JABSQA010000238.1 GCA_013213825.1 Henriciella sp. | reverse complement strand
TGAGAATGAATACAGATTTAGGAGGTCGGGCAAGCGCTCCAAGCAACGGAGGTGGGACAATTAGAGGAAACGCAAGTGGTAAATTTGGTCTCAGATTGCCAGATAATTATTATTGCGTGACCGAGAACGTACCATTTCCGGGATGTAGGCTCAGCAACGGAGCCGAAGTAACGATAAAAATTTTGATGCCGACGTACCTTGATGAAGCCGAAGCGCGACGAAATTCAAATACGGTTGAATCGATTGTTGCAAATCTGGTCGATCAGCTCGCTTTCGATCCCCTTACCCCGGTTAGAATTGACCCGGTGTACGAAAAATACACGGGGATAAACTATCTTCTGGAGGTAACTATTCAGGTCACGGACGCCATCTCGGGGTTTATCGGGCGAACGCTTCGCAAACCCATCACAGAGTTGACCGATCTAGACGAAGAAGTCGTTGAAAACATCGTGCGAGTTATCGGTGCAGCACTTGATGATTTTACACCGACCAACGAGGACGTTCAGCTGTTGCAGCAGTCGATAGAAAGAGACTTGAACGCAAATAAAAGTGTTCTGGTGATTGGTTACTCAACTGCTAGTAAACCTATCATTGAAGCCATTCGAGGCATGACGATTTCTGATCCCAATCGATTGGCAGTGTTTCTCATAGCTCCCACGGACAGCATACCGACCGATAACGTGTTTTCTGGTTACACGACGGAACTCGACGATGATTTTGTCAGATCGACTTTTGGAGCGCCGTGGAACGTGGATAACTCGCGAAATGTGGTTCTTGCTCGGACCGTATTCCTAGATACTCTTGGTCACTCACTAATTCCATTCTATCTCGACGATGGTTTGGAGACCAGAACCGCGCTCAGAGGCACGGATGCACAGATCGTTGCTGCTCTTCGAACGCTAGCTAATAACTAAGTTGGTTTTACGTCCGCAGCACTAGAAGTTGTCGCATAAGGCTAAGAGTTCTGCATCGGTGCGGTAGTTTCTTGGCCGCATTGAGTGTACTCGCTGATGAGCAAGATATGCTGCTTGGCGCTGCGGTGTGTCGAGCATCTCGGCGGAAAGTCTTTGAACGTCCAACCGCCCGCTAGATGAGAACTCTTTCATACAAAAAGAACCTGGAATCGTTGCCGTGGGACTAATGTTCTCTCTATCTTCAGGCGCTGCGCTCACAATTTTTTGAAACTCTAATGCGTAGTTTCTCGCCGAGTTTTCAACGCGTGTATTTTCGCCGAAATCTGCAGAAATGAACTGCTCTATGTCGTCACTAATACCATCTCCGTTGTCGTCCGCCCCTTCGAGCGATTGTATGGAAGTGGTGCTCTGTGAAGAAGCCGTCGCTCCGTCGTCGTCGGTTACTGTAAGGCTAACATCAAACGAGTTGTCACCACCAAATTCGCCGAGGTCGATTTCGATACTTTCTGAAGTTGTATCGCCGAAACTAATGTTCAGTCCAGGATCAAACGAGACTTCCCATCGATAAGAGGTAATTGAACCATCAGGGTCGGAGGAGGATTGCGCTGAGAATGATATAGTCTCGTTCTCATGGGCTGTATCTGGACCAGAAATCACCGAGGTAGGAGCTTGATTAGCGGGAGGTGGTGGCGGTGGTGGGGCATCATTACCGCTACTCTCGGAACATGAAGCCAAAAGAAACGCAAAGCCAAACACTAAGATGCCGTGATTCATTTTTTTATTTGTGTACTGCCGAGACACTTTTGATCCAATCTTTCCAACTCGATAAATATGTAATAAATTTAGATGCTTATATTGTAGATCGGACGAGACTAACGAAGCAACCAATAGTTTTCATTTCTAGACGTCGAAGTTGCAAAATTACCTCTGTGGATGAAGCTAGATCGTAGGTGGTGAATCAGGCCTGTGATCCGGTACGATCAATGGATGCTAGATGAAATTCAAAAGGAGTTGGAACGGACTGGCCGCTCCCTTCGTGATTTAGGTCAGCTGTTAGCAAAGGAGCATCGGGGTTCGTTTGCCCCGCTGTTGATCCGCGCTCTCTTGAACAATCGCCCGATTTTCGGCTTTGAGTCCGCAGTTCCGCAGGTTTTGGCTATTCTCGGTGACCTGCCGGATGCAACTGAAAAACCCGGTTCAACTTACTCATATTCAACAAACCGCGCCGCGCTCACTCCCGATATGGTGAAGGCGATAAACGCTGAGTTCGACCGCACTCAGCAGGCCACGGGCAATGTTGCTCGTCAGCTTACAGATCAGGAGACATTCGCCGCGCGCAATAATCGTGTCGGGCGGTGGCGACGCGGTGATGTTGAAACGGTGCCGACCGAAGAGTGGTATGCGGTCATGGCATTTTTGGCGGCGCTTCCAGAAGTCGTAAAATCCAAGACATCGAGCGGAAGCCAGCAGATTGCAAATACAAAGACGGATCACCCGTCCAAAACCAAG
>JABSQA010000237.1 GCA_013213825.1 Henriciella sp. | reverse complement strand
CGGTCGGTTCATTCGCCGCCTACGCCTATGGCGTGCACGATCTGATCGGCTATGTTTGGGAAGGGACCTCCTCGCCATTCTCGCCTTCGCACGAAAAGCGCGATGTCGCGATTGCGGGTGAAACGGGGCTTGCCCCTCGCCAACAGGCAACACCCGTGGGCGCTATCAAGGGAGGCTCGTTCCTTTGCGCGGACAATTACTGCGCGCGCTTCCGTCCCGCGGCGCGGCAAGCGCAGGATCTCACCTTTGGCACCTCGCATATCGGCTTTCGGATCGCCCGCGAAGCCGCTGACTAACCCATCGGATCATCAATGGAAGGCGAGCGGCTGGTAAACAGGCGCGGGCCGTCCTCGGTCATGTAGACGCAGTCTTCACTGCGCACACCGAACTTGCCTGGCAGGTAAATGCCCGGCTCGTTCGAAAAGCACATTCCTACCGCGATTGCGGTGTCGTTCTCGCGCACCACGAATTGCGCTTCGTGGATGTCCATGCCAATGCCGTGGCCGGTGCGATGCGAGAGGCCCGGCGTGGCGTAGTCAGGACCAAAGCCCTCGCTTTCGTAGTATGCGCGCACCGCGTCATCGATCGCACCGAAGGATCCGCCGATCTGCGCCATTTCCATCACGATATCCTGACCCTTGCGCACGGTTTTCCACACACGGCGCTGCTCGGCGTTCGCCTCGCCGTGGACCCAGGTGCGCGAGATATCCGATTTGTAGCCGTGCACATCGCAGCCGCAATCCATCAGGATCACCTCGCCCTCGGCCACTTTGTAGACCTTTTTCGAGCCGTGGGGATAAGCGCTCGCCTCGCCGACATTGGCCGAGGAGAAGGTCGGTCGCCCTCCGCTTTTGGAGGTTTCTGCGCGCATCAGAGCGCTTATATCGGAGCCGGTCATACCGGCTTCGACTTGCGGGTAGATCGCGCGGTAGGCCGCCATGGTAATGTCGCTCGCCGCCTGCATAAGCGCAATTTCGCGTGGGCTTTTGATCTGGCGGAGAGCCGAGACAACGGCAGCGGCTGATACGATATCGCGGCCCGGCGCATCGGTCTTGAGGCCATCGGCGACGAAGTAGCGCACCGAGCGCTCAAGTCCGATCGCGCCTTTGGTCTTTCGATCATCAAAGACGCCGCCGATGAGTGCGAAGGGGCTCTCATGCTCCTCCCACGTGCGCACCTCCATATCCATGACCATCAGTTCGCGCAGCTTGCTCTCTTCGAACTTGGGCGTGATGACCACCGGCGCGCCATCAGCGGGGATGATCAGCGCGGTCAGCCGACTGCCCTGCCCCCAGGCAAGGTCGGAGAAATAGCGCATAGAGGTGCCCGCCTCAATCACGATCCCGGCCATACCTTGGCGTTGCATCAGATCTTGCGCGGCCTCGATGCGAGCCAGTCGCTCAGCGTTCGAGATCGGCGGCGGCAGAGTGATGGCGCTCTCGCCTTGCGCCGCCTTTGCAGCGCTCACCGCGACGCCGCCGCTTACGCCAAGGGCGGCGGCCCCCATACCGGCCGCCTTCAGAAAATTGCGCCTTGTTGTCACAGCTGAGTGTCCTTTGCTTGGGGCGCTTGCGATCGCCGCATTGCTCGTGTGCCCGCCTTTTGCCGAGGACCCTTGCCGAAAGCAAACGCTGCGCCTTGCCAATCGAGCGCATCGCAATAGGGTGCGCGCCAACACTCCCGAAATGAAAGGCCCCTTCATGTCTGACCTTCAGGCGCAAATTGACTGGATCGCGCGGCTGGTGCGCCACGACACCACCTCGCGCAATTCCAACCTAAACCTGATCGAAGATGTGGAAGGCTATCTGGCCGAGCACGGCGTCGCCTCGACCCGAGTCTCAAATGAAGATGGCACCAAGGCCAATCTTTATTTCACGGTTGGCCCCGCGGTGGAAGGCGGCGTGGTCTTGTCGGGCCACACCGATGTGGTCCCAGTCGACGGCCAGCCTTGGGACACCGATCCGTGGCAAGTGATCGAGAAGGACGACAAGCTTTATGGCCGCGGCACGGCGGACATGAAGACGTTCTCGGCCATCGGGCTCTCGCTTCTGCCCGACATGCTTGCCGCCGGGCTTAAGCGCCCAATCCACTTTGCACTGAGTTATGACGAAGAAGTCGGCCTGCTTGGCGCGCCCGCCATGATCGAGGAAATCCGCGACCTTGTCCCCGCTCCCACCGCTGTTATCGTGGGCGAGCCCACCGATATGCAGGTGGTCGACGGGCAGAAAGGCATCGCGCTGTTCCGGACCGAAATCACGGGCCAGGAAGCGCATTCCAGCCAACCGCATCGCGGCGCGAGCGCGATCATGGCCGCCGGGCGCCTGATGGCGAAAATCCACGAGATGGTTGAGCGCCGCCGCCTTTCAGCCGACGAGACCTCTCCCTTCATGCCGCCCTACACCACCATGTCGGGCGGCGTGATCGAGGGCGGCACCGCGCCCAACCTCCTTGCGCGTCGCTGCGGCATCCCTTGGG
>JABSQA010000236.1 GCA_013213825.1 Henriciella sp. | reverse complement strand
GGCGCGGCAACGCCGGTCGCAATAAAGATAGCGCCGAGGATCCAAACCATATTTCCAGAGGTCAGGAAAAGCGCCACGCCGAGCGCAATGATGATAAAATCAATCACGGCGGCGAGCATCAATTTGCGGCGGGGATCAGGCTTCTCAGCAAGGGCCATCATTCGTCCCCCTCGTCTTTGGAGGGCTCACCCTCGCCCGCGTCGACCCGCGTAGAGAATTCCGTCTCTTCCCCCTCGGCCAGCTTTCGGGCTTGGGCGATCCAGTCCTCGCGCTCGATCCGACCTGGGAAAGACATGAAATCTTCAACCCAATCGACATTTGCCGGGGTCCAAGCCGCGATCTGGCTGAACTTGTATATGCCAAGTTCGTTCAGTGCTTTTTCATTGACCGGACCAATGCCTTTAATCCGTTTCAAATCATCTTCTTCGCCCGCCGCGACTTCGACCACATCCGGCTTATCTTCAGGCTTAGGCGCAGGTTTGGAGTCTTTGATCAACGTGGTTTTGGTCTCTTTGGCCGGTGCCGGTGCTGGCGCAGGCTCCGCGGGGGCTTCGCTCGGTAGGTTTGGCAAAGTCGCCATCGCATTGCGTGAGCCGTCATAAAGGTCCTCCGCCAACAAACTGGTGGCGCCGCCTTGAGGTGCAGAATTGAGGCGATCCACAAATGGACCGGGCTTCACCTCAGCCCCATTCTGCAGCTTGGTTAGGATCTCTTCGAAACTCTCAGAGGTCAGATCTTCATAATAATAGTCATTGATCTGAACCATTGGCGCATTCACACAGGCACCCAGGCATTCCACCTCTTCCCAGCTCAGCCGACCATCATCGGTGACATGCATTGGGTCGCCAATAATTTTGGTGCAAACCTCTTTGAGGTCGTTCGCGCCGCGCAACATGCAAGGCGTCGTGCCACAGAGCTGGACGTGATTTTTGCCGACCGGTTGAAGGCGGAACATGGTGTAGAAGGTCGCGACTTCATAGACCCGGATATAGGGCATTTCCAACCGATCCGCGACTTCGCGCATGGCCGGTTCAGACAACCAACCCTGATTGTCTTTCTGAGCCAACCATAGCAGCGGAATCACGGCTGAGCGTTTCTTGTCCTCGGGATATTTCCCAAGCCAGAACGCAATTGTCGGCTCAGTTTCGGGTTTAAACGCGAAACTGTCGCCACCGGCTTCCAGATCAAATCGTCTCAGCGCCATTACGCTGTCTCCTCGGTCAATAGGCACGCGCGTCCTGTCTCATCAAAATTCAAATAAGCAGTCATTGCGATACCCTTTCGATAAAGGGCTCGATGTCATTTTTGAGCACTCGGAACTCGCCATCGCCGCGCGCCTGACACCAGGCATTGGCTTCGTCGAACAAGGCTTGAACGGTGTTTGCGTTCAGCTCTCGAGTCTCAAACTTTTCCGTAGCGCGTTCGCCGGTGACCACGACCCGCAAGGACTCATCGTCCGGATTGCGCTCAATCTCATGATAAAAATGCGTGGCCCAGCCTTTTACGCCGACGACAGGCGCGTCCGTGTCGGGGTCAGCATTGAACGGCAAATCTTTGTCAGGATAAAAATCGACATTGCAAACGTCACAAATCGCTTCGAAACGATCGCTCCTTGGGTGCGCTTTGCAGGCCAAGAAAGTGTCGGATGCAGCAATCTCACGAACCAGCGGCGACACGTCGAGCGCCACCTCTTTATGCGCGTCCCAAGCGCTGTCGGCGCCGCCAACAGCGCAAGCCGGCAAGACCGCCGCGAGAGAGGTCGACAAACGCGTCATACGCTCCCCCTTAATGCGATAAAGGCCACGATTAGCGCGCCAATACCGGCCGCAATGTGTGGCACGACCGGGGTTTTCGCCCGGGCATATGTGGCGGCATCAAAGAAAGCGACAGCAGCCCGCCCCATGAAGACATAAGCAAGCTGCTGCAAAGTCCCGCTAATGGCGACACCAACCGCCACGAAGACCATAAAGAAATACCGTCCCGCCATGATGGTCGGCAGGTTCTCAGCGCGGTGCTTTGTCGCTTTAAGACCGGCTTTCGGCGAGACGGCAAACATCACGCCGAGCAGAGCCAAAAAGCCCCCGGTAATATAAGCCAGATAGACCGCAGAAGAGGCAGGCACGGGCAGCACTAGCGATCGACCTCACCAAACACGATGTCCAGGGACCCGAGAATGGCGGATGTGTCCGCCAATTGGTGGCCCTTACACATATGATCCATTGCCTGCAGGTGGGCAAAACTCGGCGCACGGAGTTTGACGCGGTAAGGCCGGTTCGAACCATCCGAAACGAGATAGACCCCAAACTCACCGGCGGGCGCTTCGACGGCGGCATAGACTTCGCCCTCGGGAACGTGGAAGCCTTCCGTGTAGAGCTTAAAGTGATGGATCAGCGCTTCCATACTGTTCTTCATATCCGCCCGACGCGGCGGCGAGACTTTCGTGCCTTGGGCCAGGACAGGCCCTTTCGGCATATTCTCGATGCACCATTTCATGATGTCACACGAGA
>JABSQA010000235.1 GCA_013213825.1 Henriciella sp. | reverse complement strand
TCGTTGGCGCGCCGGCTTATGTCATTGATGAGCAGATTTTTGTCGGCCGAGAACATTTGCCTTGGATTGAAGAAATTGTACGGGCCAAGCAGGCGGCTACAGCTTAGTCCTCAAAGCCTACAAAGACGGCGCCTTCATCGACCGATTTGCGTGTCGAAACGACAGCATTGGCGGGGAAACTGTCATCGGGCCAACCCATCGCGACGCAAATCATGATCACTTGATCATCTGGAATGCCCGCATGCTCACGAACGACTGGCGACTGCATGATGCCTTGCGAGTTGATGACGCAGCCAAGTCCCTTCGACCAGGCCGCATTGACCAGTGCATTGACGACGCCGCCGCAATCAAATGGCGCAATATCTGAGCCATGGATGGTCTTGTCATAGGTCACGACGATCGACACTGGCGCATCAAACTGACGAAATCCGCGCAGGACCCAGTCTTGCCGTTTCTCTTTGTCATGGCGCTCAATGCCCATGGCTTGGAACAATTGGATGGCGATGCCGATTTGGCGCTCTCTATGCACGCCTTCATAGCCCGGTCCGCCACGAAACTCGCGTGAGTCTGGCACGCCCGCCAAATTGCGTTCGACATTGCCTTTCCGGATACGATCTAGCGGTTCGCCGGTCACGACATAGAAATTCCAAGGCTGCGTATTGAGCGAGGTCGGCGCCCGCATGGCCATTTCTAGAACTTCCCGGATCAGCGCTTTGGGAACAGGTTTATCCTTGTAGCCACGAATGCTGCGGCGGCCGATCACCACGTCTTTATAGTCCAAAACTGACCTCCAATTTCGATCATAGATGCCCCGTGTTAGCGTATTGCTTCGCGCCGTTAAGACCTGTCTCAGCGTGAAGCTGAACCTTTTTGGCACCTGCGCCGACTTCTTTTATGTGAGACCTAGGAGGCCATGCATGGCGCGGGAAGACACGCAACGTGTTTATGACGAATTGCTCGTCACACTGGCGCGCGCTGGCGATCGCAAGGCGGCAAACCGTCTAGCGACGAGGTGGTATCCGCGTCTGATACGGACCGCTTTACGGCTTACTCGGGATCGGGCTGAAGCCGAGGAGGCCGTTCAGGAAGCCTGGGCAGGCATTTGCCGCGGTTGGCTGCGCCTTTCAGATCCCGCCATGTTTCCAGGATGGGCGTTTGGGATTCTCCGCCGAAAATGTGCGGATCGTATTCGAACTGCGGTGACTCGGCGCGGGCGAGAGGCGCCCATTGATGCCGCGCCAGAAATCAGTCAGCCGGCACGCGGCGAGCTGCAAGTCGAAATCGATCAGGCACTTGCATCCCTGAGCGATGATCACCGCCTCGCCGCCATTTTATTCTTTGGTGAAGGCCTCAGCCTCACGGAAATCGCCGCGGTCACCGGGGTGCCGGTGGGAACCGCCAAATCGCGCATATTCAACGCGCGCAAACACTTAAAATCGAGTCTGAAAGGAGACCCGCAATGAGTACATTTGAAGACCGGCTAATGAGCAGTCTGAACGCCGATGATGAAGCCTTCTTGAAAGAGCTGGAAGACGATGTCGGCTTGTTCCAGCAAATGGGTATGACCTTCTCTGGTCCTCTCAAATATTGGACCGCAGGCGCGTTCCTGATGAGCTTCGCGATCTTTGTTCTGTCTATGTGGGCGGGCTATAATATGCTGCAAGCTGAAGAGCTTAAACATGTCATCCTATGGGGTGCGCTGTTTGGCTGGGCCAGTTTAGGCGTTGGCCTGATCAAAGTCTGGTTCTGGATGCGAATGAACCATCTCAACGTATTACGTGAGCTGAAGCGCATCGAATTGCGCCTGGTCAAATCTGGTTAGGCGGACTCGCTCGTCATCGCCACGAAGACATCCTCAAGGTTGGGTTGCTCGGTCGCAAGATCAGCAACCCCAATCCCAGCTTCACGGACGCGCTCAAGCAAACGGCCAATGCCTGTTTCTGAGCTCCGGAAGGTGATGTTCAGAACCCCATCTTCGCCAATGTCGGCGTTCAAGTCGGATAGGTCAGCGGGCAGGGTGGTCAGCGTCTCGCGCGGCGTGATCTTCAAG
Source organism: Henriciella sp. (assembly GCA_013213825.1). Taxonomy (GTDB): domain Bacteria; phylum Pseudomonadota; class Alphaproteobacteria; order Caulobacterales; family Hyphomonadaceae; genus Henriciella. The sequence continues at coordinate 470 of JABSQA010000235.1, read as the reverse complement.
AGACGTTGATCGAGGCGCGCCAGCAATTGCGGTGTCGGTTCTTGGGCCAGGACAGTGCCATGACTAATGATCGCAATCTCATCACACAATTCTTCGGCTTCTTCGAGATAATGCGTCGTCAAAATGATCGTCGTTCCATTGGCGTGAAGTTCACGAACATAAGCCCAGAGCGATCGGCGCAGCTCGACATCGACGCCTGCTGTGGGTTCGTCCAGGATCAAAACTGGCGGATTGTGGACCAGCGCTTTCGCCACCATGAGGCGGCGTTTCATGCCCCCGGAAAGTTGGCGGACATAGGCATCCTTTTTGTCGTCCAATCCGACCGCTGTAAGGATTTCCAAGCTGCGCCGTTCGGCTTTCGGAACGCCATAATATCCCGCTTGCAATTCCAAGGCTTGCAGCGGGGTGAAGAAGGGATCCATGGTGATCTCTTGATTGACCACACCAATCGCTGCGCGCGAAGATCGGGG
>JABSQA010000234.1 GCA_013213825.1 Henriciella sp. | reverse complement strand
TTGCCATTCCCACGGCGCTTTAGATCTTAAGCCCGGCATCCTCCGCGATGCCAGTTCTGGATCAATCGCATACGAGATTCAGCATGTTCGCCTTCTCGTCGCTTGTTTCTCATCGCGAGTCTCAGAACAATGCGCCAGATGGGTTCTGATCTTCAGCATACGCAAGATGATGCGCACGAGACGCTGCAGCGCAACTAAGGCTATGAACAATTTCGTGGCTTGCAGGCGGACGTAATCCGCGACGTGCTGAGCGGCCGCGATGGGCTCGCTGTTTTGCCAACCGGTGGTGGCAAGTCGCTCTGCTATCAAATTCCGTCCATTTTGCGCGATGGGGTTGGCCTGATCGTCTCACCTTTGATTGCGCTCATGGCCGATCAGGTGGATGCGCTCAAAGCTCTAGGGGTAGGCGCTGAACGATTGGACTCGTCCATGCCACATGAAGCCCGCGTCGCGGCCTTGAAGGCGGCACATGCGGGCGACATCGACATGCTCTATGTCTCGCCTGAGGGATTGTCTGGCGGTCTGCTCAGCGCGCTGAGCAAACTGCGTGTCTCTTTGATCGCCGTGGATGAGGCCCACTGTGTGAGCCAATGGGGACATGATTTCCGTCCGGACTATCGTGCCCTTGGAAGACTGAAGGCCGCTTTTCCGGGCGTGCCACGACTGGCTGTGACCGCGACGGCTGATGCGCGAACGCGTGCGGACATTTTAGAACAGCTCGATCTGACCAATCCTGTCGTACACGTCGCCAGCTTCGATCGCCCGAATCTCACGCTCGGCGCCGAACCAAAAGCCGGGAACAAAACCGATCGCTTGGTCAGCCTTATTCGGACGCATAAAGGCGATAGCGGAATCGTCTATGCCGCCACCCGCAAAGGCACAGAGCAACTCGCCGAAGCATTGGAGAAGCAAGGCATTGCAGCGCTGGCCTATCATGCTGGTTTAGAGGCTGAGGATCGCGCAGAGCGGCAAAGGCGCTTCTTGCTTGAAGAGGGGTTGGTCATGTGCGCTACGGTCGCCTTCGGTATGGGCGTGGACAAGCCAGATGTGCGGTTCGTTATCCATGCGGACCCGCCCAAAACCATCGAAGCCTATTGGCAAGAAGTCGGTCGAGCCGGTCGCGATGGCGAACCAGCCGAGGGCTATGCACTATTCGGCCCTGCGGATTTACGACGAAGCCTGATGTGGAGCTATGATAGCGACGCAGAAGAGGCCATCAAACGCGTGCAAATCAACAAAACTCGGCAATTGTTCGCCTTGCTCAATGGTGATTCTTGTCGGCGCCAGGCGGTGCGGGTCTATTTTGGTGAGGATGATGCGGAACCTTGCGGGGTCTGTGACAATTGCCAATCCGCGTCCACGGACCATTATGATGCCTCGCGTTGGGCCCAGATGGCGGTCTCGGCAGTTCTGCGCTGTGGTCAGAAAATTGGACGGGGTCGCTTGATCATTCATTTGCTCGGTCAAGCGAAAGACGGCTTTGACGAAGATCTAACGCAGCAATCGACCTATGGGATTGGCGCTGAACTGCCCAAGTCGGGCTGGAATGCTGTCTTTGATGAACTGCTCTTTACCGGTCTGTTGGCCGAAGGTGGCGACATTATGCGGCCGTTTATCTTTGTGCCCGATCACGCCGTCGCCAAAGCGCTGTTCAAAGGCGAAAGAGAGGTTTTGCTCAAATCCGATCCTGCCGCTCGGCGGGTGCGCGCCAAAGGTCGAAAAGTTGCCAGCGCCGCGTTTACCGACCTTTCCGAGCGAGACAAGGATCTCTTCGAACTGTTGCGCAATTGGCGGGTTGAGATTGCCAAGGCCAAAGGCGTTCCACCTTACGTCATTTTCCATGATAAGACGCTCGCCACGATCGCAACGGAACGCCCCGCAGATGCTGCTGAGCTTTTACAAATTTCTGGCGTCGGTGAGAAAAAAGCCGGTCGATATGGCGAAGATATCGCTCGAATTGTGCGCGAAGCGGCCTGACACATGATCTGCGGCTGACAAGTTCGCCGCAACCGACTAAGCGGCTGGCATGACCCAGCTTCGTCTTACCCGTTTAAACGTTCTGCGCTTGGCCGTGCCTGTAATGCTTGCCCAAGCTGCGATTGCGGCGACAGGTGTCGTGGATACCGCCGTCATGGGGCTTTACGGGGATAAGTCAGATTTGGCTGCAGTGGCCGTCGCCAGCGTGGCCTTTAGTTTCATCTATTGGGGCTTTGGGTTTCTACGCATGTCAACCACAGGCCTGGTCGCCCAAGCGATGGGACGCGGAGATGCCTCCGAAGCTCGCGCAACACTGCAGCGAGGCTTATTGATCGGCGCCGGGTTCGGATTGATCATTTTTCTGCTGTCGCCCCTATTGGCGCGGATTGTGTTCGCACCTTTTGGTGCCGAGCCGGACGTTGTCGCGCTCGCGGATGGCTATTTTACCGCTCGGGTTTGGGGCGCACCAGCTTTGTTGACGCAATATGCGATTACCGGATGGTTGCTGGGGACAGGGCGCACTGGTGCGCGGCTCGCCAGGCAAATCGTGAGGAATGGCGTGAACATCAGCTTGGATATTTGGGTTGTTGCCGGCCTCGGGTGGGGACCGGCTGGGATCGGCGCT
>JABSQA010000233.1 GCA_013213825.1 Henriciella sp. | reverse complement strand
GGTCGTCCTGGCGCTGTCGGTCGAGACCGGCGCGATCACCATCGGTTGCCCCTGTGCGGCGGTCGCCCGCGAGCTGTTCGGGCCGAGGGTGATACGCGACAATTACTTCTGCCGGTCGACGACAACTACTCGTGCCGGTCGACGCCAGACCCGTTGAGCCGTGAGAAGCTCGTCCCGAGGAGGGACGAGCATGATCACCGACCAGCAGGTCAAGCTCTTGAGGCAGAAGATGAAACAAGGACTGACACAGCAGGCCGCTGCGGCGGCTGCGGGCATGAGCGAGCGCTCGGCTCGCAAGTACCAGCGCGGGCCCTTGCCCTCGCAGCGTAAGGAGCCCCGCTCCTGGCGCACTCGCCAGGACCCCTTCGAGGAGGTCTTCGAGGAGCACATCGAGCCGCTGCTCGTCGCTGATGAAGAGCGACAGCTGAGGGCCCCCACAGTGCTCAAGCTCCTCCACGAGCGCTGTCCTGGCCGCTTTGATAGCAGTCATCTACGCACGCTGCAGCGCCGCATCCGCACCTGGCGCGCCCAGCAGGGGCCTGACCGGGAGGTCTACTTCCCCCAGCAGCACCCTCCAGGTCGCGAGGCCGCCATCGACTTCACGCACTGCAACGACCTCAACGTCACCATCCAGGGCGAGCGCTTCGATCACATGTTCTTTGCCTTCAGGCTGGCATTCAGCGCCTGGATCTGGCTGCAGCTGGCGTTCAGCGAGACCTTCGAGGCCCTGATCTCGGGCGTGCAAGGAGCGCTCTGGGGTCTGGGCGGTGCTCCCGAAGTCGTCCATCACGACAACCTCTCAGCGGCCACCCACGAGCTGCGCCACACCAAGGGACGCAAGCTCAATGCGCGTTTCAAGGACTTCCTCGACCACTACGGCATGAGGTCCGTTCGGATCAATCCGGGCAAGAGCAATGAGAACGGTGGCGTCGAGAAGGGCCACGACCTCGTCAAGAGCTGTCTGCGTCAGGAGCTGGTGATCAGAGGCAGCGCCGACTTCGAATCTCGCGAGGCCTACGAAACATGGGCGCGTGAGGTCATCGAGTTGCGTCTCAACAGCCAGGCCACCGATCGCCTCGCGGAGGAGAGGAAGGCGCTCAGGTCCTTGCCTGCTGTGCGTTTGCCCGAATACACCAAGCACGAGGCGAAGGTCCGCAAGTGGAGCACCATCCACATCGCCAGGCGCAACTACTCGCTGCCCTCGCGGCTGATTGGCCATCGCATCAAGGCCAGACAGTACGCCGATCACATCGAGTTCTACTTCGAGGGGCAGCTCGTCGAGTCGGTGCCACGACTGCGGGGAGAACAGACTGCACGCATCGACTACCGACACATCATCTGGTCGCTGGTCCGCAAGCCAGGCGCATTTGCGCGCTACAAGTGGCGAGAGGAGCTGTTTCCGACGCTGACCTTTCGCCTGACCTATGACGCGCTCCACAAGTGGCGAGGTGAGCGCGCAGACATCGAGTACGTGCGCATCCTACACCTGGCCGCTTCCACCATGCAGAGTCAGGTCGAGACCGCTCTGGAGATGCTCCTGGAGGAGGGCGAGCGTTTCGACTACGCAGCCGTCAAGGCGCTGATCCAGCCTGACGATGTGGACGTGCCCAGGGTGAGCATCCCTGCGCCAGATCTGGCCCAGTACGATCGCCTGCTACAGGGAGGTGCGCGATGAACACCGAATGGAACAGCCTCAACGACATCCTGCGATCACTGCGCCTGCCCGCGGTCGCTGCGGAGCTGGTGCCCAGGCTCCAGACTGCGGGACACCACAAGGCACTGGAGATCGTCAACGAGGTCTTCGAGATGGAGCGCGAGCAACGCGCAGATCGGCGCATCGAGCGGCTGCGCAAGGCCGCGAAGCTGCCCGTCGGTAAGACCTTCGACGCGCTCGACATGGGTCGTCTGCCAGCAGGGCTGCAGCTGTCCATCGAGCGGCTGCGCCGCGGAGCGTTTCTCGAAACCGCGCAGAACGTGCTGTGCTTTGGGCTTCCGGGCACAGGCAAGAGCCATGTGGCCTGCGCGCTGGGTCACGAGCTGGTCAATCAGGGCCGCAGCGTGCGGCTGTATCAGACCTTCGAGCTGGTCCAGGAGCTGCTCGCGGCCAAGCGCGACCTGACGCTGCCGCGGGCACTGCGCAAGCTCGATCGCTACGAGCTGCTGATCCTGGACGACATCGGGTACGTGCAGCAGAACGCCGAGGAGATCGAGGTGCTCTTCACGTTGCTGGCCGAGCGCTACGAGCGGCGCAGTCTGGTGATCACCTCGAATCTGGTGTTCTCGCAGTGGGATCAGATCTTCAAGAACCCGATGACGACTGCAGCAGCGATCGACCGGCTGGTGCATCACTCGGTGATTCTTGAGTTTGACGTGGACAGCTACCGCACAGAGACGGCGCGACAACGAGCCGAAGAACAGAACGAGCGCGACGACTGACGCACACCCCAGGTCGGGCGCCGTCGCCGCTCGACCTCAACCGGCGCGACACCGGCAAAAGTAATTGTCGCGTGCCGGCAAAAGTAGTTGACGCGGAACAGACGTCTCATGGAGCCTTCACAGAGCAAGACCATCTGCTTGCCCTTCGACACTGAAGAACAGTATCGACGCCTTGTCAGCGACCCCGCTGAGCTGCGGGCC
>JABSQA010000232.1 GCA_013213825.1 Henriciella sp. | reverse complement strand
TCCGCATTAGTCTATGCCGAACATGACTAATCGACTGAGTTATACGCCTTAGAAAGTAGAGTACCTGCCTAATATGCCCATATAGGTTACCAGTAGTGGATTGTTGCTCATAGAGGGGAGATGGTATGCCTTGATGAGCGTCGTTTATTCGAATGCTCGTCGGGTTAATGGAGCGAAGCGATACCCATCGGTACATTGAAAAATTAATGACGGTGGACTATGTTTTCAGCGAGTTCAACCAACTGCGTTGTGAGGTAACGTTTACTGTCCTGTAGGAGGTGTCAGGTATGTTGAGGCAAAGACCAATTATTGTTCGATCCGACGCGATAATCTTCGCTTCATTTACTGGAATCCCAATTTTCGTATCCACCAAACGTTTCGAGAAACACGAAGTTTATGAGATTGATATTGGTGCCGAGGGAGCTCCGAACGGAAAGCATATGGTTGGGGTAACATTTAAAAGGAAGGGGCAGTTTAAGGTGGCGTCCCGAGCAATTGATAGTTCCTCCGTCGACGATCTGTTTACGCAGCTGGAGCGATATGGCTTTCCGGCGAAAATCTTCGACCCGTACGTGCGAACAACCGAATCCAGAGACAATTTAGAGGCGTTGGTAAGTCGTTCGAGCATTGGGTTAAATGGTATTGATACAAAAGACATTTATCTTTGAAACCATTTGAAGATTAGACCAGCAAGCGTCCCAGACGCAGAAACAGTCAATTCCCCAAATTTGCAGCGATATAACACAACTGGGCCGAATGTGCGGCAGTGTACGTATTGTCCTCTTTAACTAAAAAGCGCAAACGCGATCTACAGAAGCTATTCGCGAACGTCGCCAACTCGCCCCCAGGTAGAACATTGCTTAATGCCTGCTCCGCGCTCAATGAACGGAAGTGACCGTTTCGGAGCAACTTAGCCATTCAATCCGATTGGTAATCCGTCCACCTTTGGCAAAAAATTGCCAAAGCAGGAGCGTCCTTTTTAGGCGTTTTTAAGCCCTACGTCGCCTTCAATATTCTGCTGAGATCACAACCCTAGGAAGGTTGTGCTCTACGCGGGCAACGCTTAGGCAACGTCGAATCCGAATTCACTGCGGGTTTGGGCCACGTTCGACCACGCTATCTCATACTAATTCCTCTTGATTTCGGTGGCTTAGGTTTTCGATGCGCCTTGCCAAGGTTGGGGTTGTTGCACTCATTATGCTTTAAACTATGAGGTCGCTCTCAATCGGCGTTTAGCAACAACCGATTCTGCAAACAGGTTAGACACACGATCAAAAAATCGCTTGGAAATCAATGAAATGGTTTTCGACGGTTAGACACAGCAACGCGTTGTTTTTAATAGGATCCTCTACCCCCTTCCTCTCCGCCACTCACAGCATTCAACCCAAAAATTCTATATTTACAACGTTTTAGCAAGATTGAATTTTTGAATGTAGGACATCAGTCGACGCAATTGTAGGACACAATCGTCTCGCGCTATTTGGTTCAATGCGATGGTTTTCCCGGCCGAGTATCAAACTGGATCGCACTCAAAAGCAAAGTTGAGCTTAGTGTCTGCTTTCGGCGTCAAAGCGGACATTAGCCGAGCGTCTCAGTCTGCCAAGAAGGTTTGCAGGTCTATACCGAGGTCTGCTTTCGCTTTCGTGAGTACGTTCTGTCTCAGCTGATTCATGACGGTGAATAGCTCGTCTTGCGTGACTTGGACTTCAGTCCATTCCTCTGGCCACTTAACCGCGAAGGTAAAGGCATCACCGCCGGCCAAAATCCGAATGAAGTCGCCATGCTCATCATTGAACGAGTTGAAGACGAAATCGCCACGACTTACGAGCGCGCGCCATTTCTCGAAAGCGTGGAGAAACTCAAAAATTGAGAAACTCGGTCGGTCGACCAAAACCATATCGCCGAGGCGGATCTGAACATCGGCCTCCACGCTCGCTGCTGCGTGTTCGGCGCTTTTGAGTTCGGCGTTAGGCGGATCAAGCCAAATCGACTCAGAAACAATCTCGAAGCTCAACGGATCAAGAGACTTCTTCATACCCTTCGTCTTTCACGAAATCCCCGACTAATAGGTTGGCACTTTTGCAGCCACCCAACATTATGAGAAGCATGCGGATGTTTTCAAGTTTTAAGGGCCTGAGTATCGTTGTTGCAGCTTCCGCACGACAAAGTATTTTCAATATCGAACGTGTCGGCCATAGAGAACTCTTCGCTAACTCCTCCTTGCAACATAACCCAGGAACCACATGAGCGAGTCTTCAAAAGAAATATTGCTATCAAACTTCGCTCCAAGTGAACACTTTAAGTATGATTCCTTTGTCGGTATCCTGCATGAACAAGGGATTTGGGATCAGGATGCATTCTGGTCGTTGGACAAGGCGCTGAGAGATCTGTGCAGGCGAGGCAAGACCGCCGGAGGACATCCAGATTTGGTCTGGCCAGTATTTCGAATTTACAGTTACTTGAATGTATTACTCAGAGCTCATTCCAATCCAAATGATGGGTACAAAATCCGAAACATGAATGCGGAGTGTTTCGGTGGCTGGTGCGAAAGAACTCAGCTCACATTTGAGGGTTTCATGAAAGGTGAAATGCTCGGCAACGAGATGTTCGAACTCGGAAATCCCAAGATATGATGCGGGATCTAGCGCGCTGTACT
>JABSQA010000231.1 GCA_013213825.1 Henriciella sp. | reverse complement strand
TCGGCACTTTCGGATTTTTTGCTCATCTTCACTCCTTGGGTCAGTTACGATGAGCCAAAAATCCTCCTTAAGCAAAAAACCAAAGTGTCTCACGGTCGCTGAACCGCTACAGTAGAACCCGCCGAACAATCCCCGTTCGGCGGGTTCGTCTGTTTAGGGCGCATATCCGACCCAGCCCCGCCAGGTGAACGCGGTGTAAAAAAGTTCAACGTTCCGCAAGCCGGCGCCTTGAAGGGCGCGAACATCTTCTTCTGGGTCTAAAACGGCGATTGTGTCCGAAACGCCCGCTCGTGCCATCTGCGCGACATCCGGATCTGCGCCGGAGGCGACTCCATAAGCTTTATACCGATCCAACCAAACTTCACGCGCGGCACCCACCTGTGGGAAGCTGGAGTGAACCGCAATGAAAGGGGCCCCAGGTTTCAGTCTTTCGATGATCCGGCGAACCGTATCCCGTCGTTCATCGGCGTCGAGAAAGTGCAAGGTCAGTAGGCTTGTCGCTCCATCGAACGGGCCGACCGGGGCATCGTCGATGTAACCACAATGGAATCGGACACGGTCCTGAATATAGGCCAATCGCCGTTCGGCTTCATCGACCATGGCCTGCGCTGGATCGACGCCAACAAAACGCCATTCTGGGTTCGCACGCGCAAATGCATCGAGCTCTAAGCCCCCTCCCGCACCATGTACGAGCACGGAGGCCTGCGCAGGAACGTGCTCACGTAGCAAAACATTGGCCATGCGGTGAAGATCGAAGAAGCCCGGCACAAACAGACCTGGGCCATTCGCGTAATTCGCCGCTCGGTCGGGGTCATTGAACATTTCGACAAAAGGAGAATGTTCAGGTTCTGACATATCTTCCCCTCTTATCGAAACAGCTTAGTGGATGTCTTGCTTGCGCCAAATTGGAAACGGATCGGAGAATACGGCAGAGCCCAGGTCGACACCCTCGGGCACCAAAGCGGCATTGAGACGGGCTTCAAGCTTGGGCCAATCAATCCCAGCGCCGATGAAAACAATCTCCTGACGCCGATCGCCCCATGGCTCTTCCCAATTTGCGGCGAGATAGTTTCGCAGCGCGTCATGATCTGGCCAACGCTCTTGTGGAACGGACGCCCACCATGTGCCCAAAGGCGATATGCTAGATAGAGCACCTGCCAGCGAAAATTCAGCGAGCCATTCAGGGCGCGAAGCGATCCAGAAATGCCCTTTGGCGCGAATGACGCCGGGCAGTTCGCCATTCAGTAAATCATTTATCGCCGTTGGATCGAATGGGCGACGCGCACGATAGGTAAAAGAAGAAACGCCATATTCCTCAGTCTCAGGCACATGATCTTCGAACCCATAAAGCTCCTTTGCCCACATTGGGTGGCTTTCAGCTTTCTCGAAATCGAACAAACCCGTATCGAAGATTTTTGAGGCCGGAACATCAGAATAATTAGACTCAATAATCTGAGCATCCGCATTCAAGCTGCGGATGATCTTGCGCGCTGCATCAACCTGATCAGCGCTCGCATCATCCACTTTATTGAGCACGACCACGTCGGCAAACTCGATTTGATCGGTCAGCAAATGAACCAGGGTGCGGTCATCCTCGTCTCCCAACACTTCACCGCGGTCTTTTAAAAAGTCATGACTAGAATAGTCGCGCAGCAAATTGACCGCATCGACAACGGTGACCATCGTATCGATCCGGGCGACGTCGGAGAGGCTCACGCCATTCTCATCACGGAAATCAAATGTCGCGGCGACGGGCAATGGCTCAGAAATCCCCGTCGACTCGATGAGCAAATAGTCAAACCGACCCTCATCTGCTAAGCGCCGAACTTCTTCGAGCAAGTCATCGCGCAACGTGCAACAGATGCAGCCGTTCGACATTTCAACCAGCGTCTCATCTGTTCGGCTTAACTCTGCGCCAGCACGCACAAGGTCCGCATCAATATTAACCTCTGACATATCATTGACGATGACCGCGACGCGGCGACCATCGCGATTGTTCAGAACGCGATTAAGGAGCGTCGTTTTTCCTGCCCCAAGGAAGCCGGAAAGAACGGTCACGGGCAGTCGCTTTTGCGACTCAACAACGGTCTCAGTCATTTGGGTCTCACAATTTGAATGATCAGCTTTGCCGTTTAAGACGCCTTGCACTTTTACGCAATGTTATTGCATTACATTTTCATCAAAATTCTCAATTCGCTCAACGATGATGCTGGATCAGCTGAAACGTCTGAGTAAGTTGGATAGAATTTTTGCTGTGATCAACATTTCCGGGGACTGAGAGTCGTATTGCTTTGACAGCTCGGCCTTGAGGTTCGACACGTCAAACAAAACCTCCCTATCCTCAGCGCGCTTGATCCGGCTTTCGATCCAACCGACACAAACCAGTCGCGTGCCTGATGTGACCGGTCTCACCTGATGTAAACTCGTCGATGGATAAAGGATCAAATCGCCGGCATCCGGCTTGGCCCGAATGGTTTGCCCAGCATGTTCGATTTGAAGTTCGCCGCCTTCATACTCATCCGGCGCAGAAAGAAATAGCGTGAAGGACAGGTCTGTCCGAATGGCATCGGCCCCCGCGCCCATGAAGGCATTGTCGATATGCAAGCCATATCCGCCGCCCTCTTCTGTTTTACACACGAGAAGCTTCGAGTACCGCGCC
>JABSQA010000230.1 GCA_013213825.1 Henriciella sp. | reverse complement strand
AAAATGACTAATCCGCGGACCAAGGGCCCGTGTGTCCGCCAGCCATTATCTCGCGTGCGTCGCACCGCGAACTGCTTGTCTGGTTCAGATCTGGCTTTCGCGAACGCGCTGTCGAAACGCCTCATCGACCGATACGCCTGATGCGGTGATCGCTTCGATCACGCTGTGCCAGATCGCTGGATTGGTAAGGTGCGGCGACTTCGACGCAATCGCGAGCACACGCCGTCCAATTCCAAACTCTCTCCAGAACCGGTCCTTTGCTTTGACACGCCACTGCTCCACAACTGAAACCATGGCTGGCTCAGCGAGCGCCGGGGCGACAACTTCCAAAACGTCGAGATAAAGTAAAGCCAGGGTCGGGCATGGTGCGCCTGTTTCGGTGATCAATAAAAGTATCGGTAAAAAAGGACCCAAGGCATCCTCGGCAAGCCCGCCCGTATAAGACTGACCGTCGCCAAAGCCGTAGCTCAGCTTCATGAAAAACGCAGAGATCAGCTCTTTAAGATGGATCTCCATACCATCTCGATCAGACCATAAGTGTCGTTTCCAATGCGCGGTTCTTTGAAGGCGTTGCCATAAGCGTTCGCGCAACCCAACCAGATAGGCGCGATCCTCTCCGCTACCTTCAATCAAGTGAAGATCACTGCCCACCAGGAAAGCCGAAGCCGCTTCCAGGAAGGCTTCATCAGATAACGCCTCAAGCGTTGTAAAAATTGCGGTTTCACGTTCCTCCGGAGACCAGGTATGTGCCGTCACCGCCCCGCACCGCATAAGCGCGCACGGCCAAACCCGCTCTATATCATGATCATCCTCGCCGTCACCGCTCGGTCCATTCGCATCGATCAGACACGCCGCATTCGCGGCGAGCAAACACTGAATCGCGATGGACCGACTCTCTGACAGATGCTCAAGAGGCTTCAGCCAATGCACGGCGGTTTGATCATCGAAGTAAAAATCGGGCCATCTCGGCTCCGCCGGTTGCGTCTTCGACGTAGGCGCCTGCTTGCCAAGGACGATACCTTTGGACGCGCGGCGAGGTCGCCGGTCCGGCGGCACAAACCAGTCGGGCTCGGGCTTAGTGCCCGTCAACCAGTCACGTTCTGCCATAATCACATCGGCCATTTTTTTCATCCGCGCCTGCTCGCGTATCTCAAATGCGTCTTCGGCCTCCTCATAATGCTGGGACCGCGTAAACACACATCCATGCAACCCTATGCGGACCAGCGCGCGTAAGACACGCTCATCAACCGCACTGAGCGCACCTGTATGGTTCTTGAAAGCCGCTGCGGCACAGGCCGGGTGCGCCTCGACCGCTTCAACCAGATATGCAAATTGATCAATCGGCCCGAGATCCGCTGCCAGATATAGCCGTCCAACAATTGCCAACGCCTCAGGTTCGCTCATGACATCGTATCGAAGATTGGTCTGAGTTTTCGTCTTTTCCTGCAAGGCGCGCGTAAACACTGTCTCAAGAACACCGGCGCATTGCTTTTTTTGATCTGCTGAGCCAAACCGAGCCATAAAGGCGGCTGCGCCAACCCGGCAGAGCCAAGGATCATTTGGATCAAGGTCATCCTTTTTGCTTGACGGCACAGCTTCAGCGGTGGCTTCGAGCAAGGCTTCTGCGTGTTCGGCCGTCGCCCGAACGTCATTGCTATCCTTGTCCATTGCGATCCGGATGGCCGTCGAGTGCGTTAGAAAATTTTGTTCTTTTTGAATGTCGGCAGTTTGGTCCTGTAACCACTGCGCTTGCCCCTCAGGCCAAGTATAAACCCAAACACGCTGCACATCTCCATTTTCATCCTTCGCCTCAACTTGTTCGTAGTTTGCGAGCGATACGAGACGCCAAGCATGTGACGCCATGAACTTGGGCGAGGACCAGTCGACATGATGATCGGTCCAAGCTCCCAACCGGTCCACGCCGGCCTGCAATCTCGTTTGGATCTGCTGGTCTGCATTTTCATTTTTTGTCAGGGTCAGTTGAGACAGCTTTTCATGCAAAGCCAGCGATCTTGAACGACGGTTCGCCAAGTCTGCCTCAATGGCATGATCGGTCTTTGGACCTTGCCGCCAAGTGCTTCCCAGCATCCCGCCGCTGATTTGATCGACTTTGTCATGATTTGCGCGGTCTGCATCGAGCGCCAACACTTCCGGTGATGAGACCAAATCCTCAAGGATCGGATCGCCGGGTTTGCCATGCGAGAGCGCGAGATCAACAATAACCAGCAAGATCGCACCGCTGATTGTGCCTTCACCTGCGAGCTCTAAAACCACGTCTTCAAGCGGTCTCCCCTCTTCGATCTGTTTGTGCCCGTAGGCCTCCAACGCGTTCAGCGCTTTGCAGACCATGGCGCGTGGCCCGTGGCCGCGTGACCACCCATAGCTAAAGACCGGCTTAACCTCGCGTTCGACGCCGCCAAGCTCTAACACAAAGCCTTCGCGCCCTTCATTGGGCCCCTCGGCCGATCGCAAGAGCACGCGCACCAGATCAATTCCATCCTTAGTAGATGCCGCCAGTAATTGCTAAAAACCACCGATGCCCTGTTTTCCAAGCACGACTGGGCCATCCAATTGTGAGCTCGGCAAATAGTATTTTCGGCGCCGTCTTTGTTCTTGATGATAGGCGTCTTCTTCTGCAATCGCTGCCTTCATTGCGGCTAGGAATTCTGCGGGCGCCGCGCTCATTAATCGGCCTGGAAAGTCGAGCATACGGTCAACCAGGCGCTCGACATCATCTGACCCCGCAATTGCA
>JABSQA010000023.1:4410-33214 GCA_013213825.1 Henriciella sp. | reverse complement strand
CACTACGGCCTGCTCAGTGGATTTCCGTGGCTTTAGCAACAGTAGGGGTGGCCATCATGACTTGGGCGCTCGGTTATTTGCCCTGGGTGGCCTTGGTCTTGTGCTTCACCTTCGCTTTCTACTCTGTGATCCGCAAACAGGTCCAAGTGGATAGTCGGGCCGGGTTCGTTGTTGAGGCGGCTCTGTTGGCACCGCTCGCCCTGATTTGGCTGGGTTGGTTTGTCGGACAACCCGATGGGCGGATTATGGGCGATGGCGGCTGGGACATTCCGATGCTGCTCGCATCAGGGCCGCTTACCGCTGTCCCACTCATCCTGTTTGCCATCGCGGCCAAAAGGTTGCGCCTATCGACGATCGGGATGATGCAATATCTCGGACCCACTTTGCAGTTTCTGATCTCGGTCTTTGTGTTCCGTGAAGTGTTCGGGCTCTCGCATGCCATCGCCTTTGGGTTCATTTGGACCGCGCTAATCGTCTTCACCGTGGACAGTTTGATGGGCGAAGCCAAAGCGCGTCGCTTGGCCCGAGCTGCGAGTTCTGTGCGATAAAGAAAACCCGGCACATGGGCCGGGTTCAGGTACAATCATAGTAGGAGAGAATGGGCTTCCAATCTCAAGTCTTACTCAGCAATCTGCGTGCCAACCCGCCTGTCTCGATCCAGGACTCTGCTTACAAACAGCCATAAAGGGCCTGAACCAGCCGGGTCGCGCGAGGGTCGCCTTGCAGACTATTGGACTGTCGATTCATGACATAAGCGGCGCTAAGGCGGCGGTCCGGATCGCCGAGCGCGAGAGAGCCGCCCCAACCGGAATGGCATAAAGTGTCCGGGTTGGGACCATAAATCCCAAGATTGTTGCGCATCACGCCCGCGGCGAATTCTGTGACATAAGGCAGAACCAAATCTTGGCCCTTTACGCGGCTCTGTGTCAGGGCGTCGAAGGCGGCTTCTGAGATCACGCGTTTACCATCAAGATGCCCGTCATGAGCGTAGATCCCATACAATTTGGCGACGGCGGTCGCTGTTCCGATCCCATTTGCGGACGGGATTTCAATCTCGCGCCAAATGGCGCCGCCGCGATCGGGGGACGACCATTTGGTTAAGAAGGCCGCGCGTGTGGCATCATTAATCTCGCCCAAGTCCGGCAGCGCGCGGGGGCGCATAATCTCGGCGACCCGGTCATGTTCGCTGGCAGGTGTTCCAATGCGAAAATCTATATCCGCCGGACCGGCCAGATCCTCGGCCAAAATCGCACCGAGGCTGCGGTCGGTGATGCGTTGAACCAGTTCACCGATAAGATAGCCCCATGTCAGCGGATGATAGCCGTGCGCGGTGCCGGGTTCCCATATTGGGGCAAGGGGCGCCAGCGCTGCGGCACAGGCGGGTGGATCGAGCCATAGTGCGGGATCAATCGGCTCCACGAATCCGGAGAGGCCCGCTTGATGTGAGACCAGGTCTGCAATCGAAAGGGTGTCTTTGCCATTGTCCGCGAATTCTGGCCAAAGGTCAGCAACCGTCGTTTCATAGCCCGCAGGCAGGGCGTCAATCACGCTGGCCAGAACCAAGGCTGCAATCGGTTTGGTTGTCGAATAGACCGGGACGATGGTCTTCGCATCCCAAGGGATCGATTTTTGCCGATCAGCGTGCCCGCCATACAGTTCGACCACACACTCGCCATCAATGAGGGCACTAAAGCCAGCGCCGAGTTCTTTGTCTTCAGCAAAATTGTCTTCGAACGCCTCTCGAACCGGTTCGAAGCCTGGAGCGGTGAAGCCTGAGATCGGGTAATCCATCATAGCCTCGTCTTAGAGCGGTTTGATCATGCGTGCACGCGCCAATGATTGGCCGTCCACCATGACCTCTTCGTGATGGTCCACGGTGAACCCCATGGCCGCGAATGCAGGTTGCGCCATCAAACTCGCATGGGTTGAGAGTTCAGTCTCGCCTTGTGTGCGGGCTTGAGTCAGGATGGCGTTGAACAGTTTGCGGAACAGACCACGGCCTTGCGCCGCAGGGCGAACATAAGCGAAATCAACATAACCCCCAGGCTCGATCGACATAAAACCAAGTATGTCTGAACCCTGTTCGGCGAGGATGACATGTTGTTGAGCAAGCCGTGCCGCCCAATCCTGACCGCGCTTGGGCGCAGGGGCCCAGGCGTCTGATTGCGCCTTTGTGTACTGGGTTGGCCCATTATGGATGGCGTCAAACATGACGTCACCGAGCGTATCATAATCCTCTGCGCGCGCGGGTCGAAGGCGGACGTCTTGTGTCATGTTTCCCCGGGGCAAGCGTTGATTTCGTGGGCAGGAACGGGCACTCGTGTCGCGTTCGATCTCGCCCGTCAAGGAGACATACATGTCCGCAGCCGCCCACCGTCCCCGTCGCTCTTGTCTTTATATGCCAGGTGCCAATCCGCGTGCCTTGGAAAAAGCGAAGTCGCTGAGCGCTGACACGCTGATCTTTGATCTCGAAGATGCGGTGGCCCCTGAAGCGAAGATTGAAGCGCGCAACACAGTTTGCGACGCGGTGAAAGCCGGCGGATACGGACCGCGTGAGATTGTCATCCGCGTCAATGGTCTTGATACGGAATGGGGGCTGGACGATATAAAAACCGCCGTGGACGCTGGTCCGAATGCGATCCTGGCGCCGAAAGTGATTGATGGCGGCGATATTGACCGGCTCAATGATGCGATGACCCGCGCCGGGGCGCCTGATGATATGGGCCTCTGGGTGATGATTGAGATGCCCAAAGCCATTCTCAACATTCAAGATATTGCTGAAGCAGTGGGCCGCACCCGTCTCACAGCTTTTGTTATGGGCACCAATGATCTCGCGAAAGAATTGCGCGGGGTGAATGACCCACCAGTCCGGACGGCGTTCCAAACATCGCTCGGTCTAAGCGTTGCGGCGGCGCGCGCCTATGACTTGCTGGCGATTGACGGCGTGTTCAATGGGATTGGCGATGAGGAGGGACTGGAAGCTGAGTGTCAGCAAGGCCGCCTCATGGGCTTTGATGGCAAGACATTGATCCACCCATCGCAGCTCGAGGCCGCCAATCGCGTCTTCGCGCCGGATGCCGCGGATGTCGACCAAGCTAAAGCCGTGATCGAAGCCTTCGCTGACCCAGCCAATGCTGGCAAAGGCGTATTGAAAGTGAATGGCAAAATGACAGAGCTGTTGCACTTGGAAGAAGCGCAGCGGACGGTTGCTGTCGCAGACGCGATTGCGGCGATGGCGGGTTAGGACTAAGCGAAAAAAACCGGCTGGAGAATCGGGTAGCCTGCAAGTGATACCTCCGCTTTGAGTGAGGAGCGCACATCTATGATAGATAGAGGCAGAGATTCGAAAGCATTGAGCCAGAAATGAAAGCCCACTCCAAATCTGATCAAGTTTGGTATGATGTGTGGCAGTGGCTTTGGATCGCCACAATCCTTTACATCGCTATAGGCGGATTGTTCACTCTACTATTGTCGTTGATGGGGTATATTGGTCCCCATTGCCAGATGCCTGGTGAACCGGGGGATATCTACCCGGTCTGCGAACCTTGCTCTTTGCATTGGAGCGTATTTTGGGTGGTGGAGGTCGCAAATTGTGACTCAACCAACACTTCGATCATATTACATTTCGGTGTGGTCGTTCCGTGGCTGGTTATCGCCTTGCTTTCCATTTTTTTGGTATTAATTCCTGGCGTCTTAACGGCTGTAGCTTCCGTTCTTTTCGTGATTTTCGAATTGCGCCATTTCAGCCGAGTAGAAAGCAACGTGAAGCGGCTCATTCATCGGGCATCGTTGGCTGTTATTCTCTTTATTTCTTCATTGAACATGTGAGATGGATGTTGCGGTATCCAATGTCGTCTTCGATCCCAGCGACAATCACTCTGAAGATTGACTCGAAACCGCTCAACTCATCCCCACTCAGTCATCCCGGAACCTATTCGTGATCGGATAACGCCGGTCCCGTCCGAAATTCTTAGAGCCGACCTTCACCCCGGGTGGGGCCTGGCGGCGTTTATATTCCGCAATATAGAGCAAGTGTTCGATCCGCCGGACGGTCGCCACGTCATGGCCGCGCGCGAGGATTTGATCCACGTCTTCTTCCTCATCGACCAGACCGCGCAATATGTCGTCGAGCACATCATATGGCGGCAGAGAGTCTTCGTCTTTCTGGTCGTCACGCAGTTCCGCACTTGGCGGTTTGGTGATGATCCGCTCTGGGATAACCTCGCCGCCGGGGCCGAGTGCGCCGAGAGGCACGGCCGTATTGCGCCAACGCGAGAGCGCGAAGACTTCGGTCTTATAAAAGTCTTTTAGGGCATTATAGCCGCCGCACATGTCGCCATAGAGCGTTGCATAGCCGACCGCCATTTCAGACTTATTGCCAGTCGTTACAACCATATGGCCAAATTTATTCGACAAAGCCATGAGAGTCAGGCCGCGCAGGCGGGACTGAATATTCTCTTCCGTCGTATCGGGCTGTGTTTCAGCGAAGGCCTCGCCGAGCATTTCGTCCAATGCCCCGACGCCAGAGGCGATATTGATAGTGTCATAGCGCACGCCCAAGGCTTCGGCGCAGGCTTTGGCGTCTTCGAGACTTTCTGATGACGTGTATTTGCTTGGCATCATCACACACCAGACCCGGTCTGGACCAAGAGCATCGACGGCCATGGCGGCGGTCAAGGCGCTGTCTATCCCGCCGGACAGGCCAAGCACGACGCCAGGGAACCGGTTCTTATTGACATAATCGCCAAGCGCCAGAGTCGCGGCGCGATATTCGGCTTCCCATCCCGCGGTCAGCTTGGCTGGGTCATCTGCCGGTTCGAACCGATGCGTCTCGCCATTATAGGTGACCACGGCCGTGCCGGTAACAAAGTCGCCAAGCAGCTGGTGCTCTGCGCCATCGAAATCGACCGCATAAGAGGCCCCATCAAACACCAATTCATCTTGTCCGCCGACTTGATTGACGAACAAGTAGGGCACCCCGGTCTTGGCCCATGCTGAAAAGGTGGAGTGACGCTCGGCATTGACGGTGCGTCGCCAAGGTGAAGCGTTCGGGACCAGCAAAACATCCGCGCCTGCAGCATGCAAAGCAGCCGGGACGCGCGCATACCAAATGTCTTCGCAAATCGCCAAGCCAACCGGAATGCCATTCATGTCGACAATCTCATGCGCACCTTCGCCCGCATCGAAGATCCGCTTCTCATCAAACACCCCATAATTGGGCAGTTCACGCTTATCGTACCGTGTGCGGATGATCCCGTTCTGCAGAAGTAAGATCGAGTTAAAAAGCTTGCCATCTGTTGCCCAGGGAGAGCCGATCAGGATGGATGGTCCATTCACCGTCCGCTCTGCCAGCGCATGAATGGCCGCCATAGAGTGCTCGACCGCGGCCGGTTTCAGCACCAAGTCCTCGGCCGGGTAGCCGAGAATGAACAACTCTGACAGTACCAGTAAGTCCGCACCTTTGGCTTTCGCTTCAGCATGCGCGTCTTCCGCTAATGCTTTGTTTCCATTGATATCCCCGACGACGGGATTGAGTTGGGCGACGAGCATTTTGAGCGATTTGGTCATGCCAGTCAGGTAAGGATTATTTGCGGCAATGACAATCATCAATGACTATTCGGCGCAGCCAGATCCATGTTCGACATGTCGCGGCGGCAGGTTTGACAGCGCCGTTCGCGCTGGCACACTTCACCTAAAGAGAGGACGGGCAAATGGCTGAACATGACCTTGTCATCCGCGGAGGATTTGTCGTCGATGGCTCAGGCACGCCGGGACGAGAGGCAGATATCGCGATCGCCAATGGGCGGATCTCGCACGTTGGCGATGTCACAGGAACCGGTGCTGAAGAAATTGACGCCAAGGGAAAATTGGTGGCGCCAGGCTTTGTCGATATCCACACGCATTATGATGGCCAAGTGACCTGGGGCGACGCGCTTTCACCCTCATCCAATCACGGCGTCACCACAGCCATTATGGGCAATTGCGGGGTTGGGTTCGCGCCTGTGCGGACCAGCGATCATGATCGACTGATCCGCTTAATGGAGGGGGTGGAGGATATTCCATTCCCGGTCCTCTCTGAAGGCCTGCCATGGAATTGGGAAAGCTTTCCCGACTATCTGGACAGTCTGGAAGATCGTGCTTTCGATATCGATTTTGGCGCGCAGCTGCCTCACGCGGCACTGCGTGTCTATGTTATGGGCGATCGCGGCGCCAATCGCGAAGATGCAACGGACGAAGACATTTCGGCCATGGCAGTCTTGGCGAAGTCAGCCGTAGAAGCCGGTGCGCTTGGCTTCTCGACCTCTCGCACCCTCAATCACCGCACCTCTGATGGTCAGCCAACGCCGACTCTGACCGCCTCTGAGAAAGAGCTCACAGGCATCGCCATGGCCCTAGGCGAAGCGGGCAAAGGCGTTTTGCAATTCGTCTCAGACTTTAACGACCCGCAAAAAGAAGCGGCGATGTTGCGGCGTATTGTCGAACGGTCAGGGCGTCCGCTATCGGTATCTTTGGCGCAGGCCGATGTAGCGCCCGAGGGCTGGAAACTCTTGCTCAATGAGATTGAGGCCGCTTCGGCAGATGGCTTGAATATGCGCGCGCAAGTCGGTCCGCGCCCCGTTGGGCTGTTACTTGGGCTAGAGCTCACGCTCAATCCATTCTCTGGGCATCCCGTCTATCAAACCATCGCCAGTGAGCCGTTTGAGAAGCGCGTTCATATGTTGAGCGACCCGGCCTTCCAGCATCGCTTGCTGAATGATGAGCCCGATGCGGATAATCCTTTTGTGAAATCGATCTTGCGCAGCTTTGGCAAAAT
The DNA here is from genome assembly GCA_013213825.1 of Henriciella sp. GTDB lineage: Bacteria > Pseudomonadota > Alphaproteobacteria > Caulobacterales > Hyphomonadaceae > Henriciella. The sequence goes on along the minus strand of JABSQA010000023.1, from coordinate 26,400 downwards.
GTTCGTGCTTGGCGATCCCCCAGATTATGAGCCGACCGAGGATAAGACTGTGGCTGCGATCGCGAAGGCGCGGGGGACCTCACCTGAAGCGGTCGCCTTGGACCTGATGCTCGCGGACAATGGGCGCGGCATGCTCTACTTGCCCTTCTTGAACTATGCTCAAGGCAGTCTTGATCCCGTGCGAGTCATGTTGGAAAGCCCGGCCAGCTTGCCTGGTCTGTCAGATGGCGGCGCGCATGTCGGGATGATTTGTGACGGGTCCTTCCCAACCACGCTGCTGACGCATTGGGCGCGCGATCGATCTCGGGGCGAAAAGCTGCCGCTTGAGTTTTTGATCAAGCGGCAAAGCCATGACACTGCGGCTTGGGTCGGCTTAAAAGATCGTGGCTTGCTTCAGCCGGGTTATCGCGCGGATTTGAACGTGATCGATTTCGATGGCCTGACCTTGCACACACCGCACATCGTCTATGATTTGCCCGCTGGCGGCCGGCGCCTCATGCAAATGGCTGACGGGTATGAGGCGACTCTCGTGGCCGGACAGGTGATCCAACGTTACGGGCAGGCGACCGGGGCGAAGCCTGGTCGATTGGTACGCGGCGCGCAAAGCTTACTTAGTTAGAGCTCGCCTGCTCAAGTGCCTCGCGGCGCTTTTCCGCGGCAGATTTTTTGACGCTTTCTGAGCGCAGCTGTCCGCATGCCGCAAAGATATCACGGCCTCTTGGGGTGCGAATGGGGCTGGCATAACCGGCGCGATTGACCACTTCTGCAAAGGCCTCAATCGTTTCCCAATCCGAGCATTCATACGGGCTGTTCGGCCATGGGTTGAAAGGAATCAGATTGATCTTTGCAGGGACACCGCGCAGCAATTTCACCAAATCGCGCGCTTCGGCCAGGCTATCATTCACGCCTTTCAACATGACATATTCAAACGTCACGCGTTTCGAATTGCCGAGATCAGGATAAGCACGGATCGCGTCGAACAGGGTTTGCAGGTCATATTTGCGATTGATCGGCACAATCTCATCGCGCAAATCGTCTCGCACCGCGTGCAGCGAAATAGCCAGCATGGCGCCGGTCCGCGCTCCGAGCTCAGGGATTTTCGGGGCCACGCCGGCGGTTGAAACCGTGATCCGCCGACGGCCAATCGCGATGCCATCGCCATCGCTAATCGTATCGATGGCTTCAGCGACATTATCGAGATTGTAGAGCGGTTCACCCATGCCCATGAACACAATATTGGTCAGACGCCGGTTTTCCATACTGCTCGGCCATTCCTGAATGGCATCGCGAGCGATAATGACCTGGCTAACAATTTCCTGGGCGGTCAGGTTGCGCACCAGCTTTTGCGTCCCGGTATGGCAGAACGTGCAATTCAGCGTGCAGCCGACTTGGCTCGAGACGCACAAAGCGCCGGATTTGCTCACATCTGGGATGAAGACGCTCTCGCCTTCGACACCTGGTTGGAACCGCACCAGCCACTTCTGTGTGCCGTCGACCGAGACTTGATGATCGGCGAGGTCTGGCCGGTCCAAATGATAGTGTTCAGAAAGCTGTTGTCGCAGGTCCTTTGCGATATCGGTCATCGCCATGAAATCCTGGCAGCCCATATGATGGGCCCAGCGGCGGATCTGTTTGGCGCGCATACCGGCTTTCTTTGGCGCCACGCCAAGCGCTTCCATCTCTGCTTTCAGTGCAGGCAAGGACAAGCCTGCCAGGCTTTTGGGCGCTGGCTGGAGGTCCGGTTTCTTCGACAGATCGAGCTCGACTTTCATGCCGCGCCTATACCAGACGTAGAAACGAAATGCACCCGCCCACGCTCAGCGGACGGGTGCACTGAGATTTGGGTGTTTAATCCTAGCTGAAAACCCCGACATCGTGGCCGCTTTTCGGATCAGCGCCGAATTTGTTTGGGCCGGATGTCCCTTCCATCGCCATGATGACGAGATAGGCAATGATCGCAATCAAGTTCACGAATGGGATGAGTATGGCGACGATGAAACCCAGCAGCCACCAGCCTGACATGATGCGGTCGTGCAATCTGCGGACGGTCACACTTAACCCAGGTAGAAAGACGAACAGGCCCCAAAGCACTGAGGCGACATAGAACACCCAACCTAGAAAATTGAACCCTAATGTTCCGAGTGCATCAAATCCGCCGCCTACGATAATCGCAAGTCCGGTCAGGGACCAGCTGATGATGAGGTTCATCAAGACGGGCCACCAATATTCCGCGCGTCTCGATCGCCCTTGGAAGTTCACGTAATTCTTGAAAAATAGTTGTACTGCTTCTGCCATTCCCATGACTGGATCCCCTTTGGTTTTGCAATTCGATGCGCACGCAACGCGCATCGATCCTTTTTATCTATAGCGAACGTCGTGCAGAAAGTCGAAACAGTAAGACCTAAAATCAACGGGCTATTAAAAGACGCTGGCACCTGAAGTCCGAGGGTCGGTGCCATACGGGTTGTTTCCCGCCGTGCCGCTGCCCAATAGAAGCCAGAAAAACTGGATGAGCATCGCAATGAGGCCAATAACGGGAACGAACTGCAAACCTAAAAACAGCGCAACGAGCCAACCTGTTTGACCCATATCATGAAATCTTCTGATTTGGAGCGTCGTCCAGGGCACACAGAGCGCAAGTGCAATTAAGATAACCGTCCATATTAAGACTTCGGATCCTGCCGATGCGTGACCAGCGTCGAAAGCTGTGTCATCGAGGCCCGCAGAAATCAAAAGCCAGCCGATGAATACGGCGACAAGCACATTGAAAATCAGCGCCCAAGCATACTCGGAACGTCTTGAGCGGCCATTCACGTCAAGGGTTCGGCTAAAAAACGAATAGACAGCAGTCACAGGTCCCATGGCAATATACCTCCATTTGGGTCGTTATCGTCCCGAAGGATTGGTGTGATGCTCTATGAGAAATCGGCTCTTAGCGGCCTTGTATCATGCAGCGGCGGTGTCCGGTTTGGCCGTGTCTCTAACGTATGCGCCGCGCATATCGCGCGATGGCTTAATCGTCTTCAGGATGCCCTCAATTTGTTCCGTCGGCGACGCATAGAGATAGCCGCCAGGCAAAAGTTGGCGGGCAATATTCGTCAACACGTCTTGCTGCGCGGGTTGGGCCAATTGGCTGATGACGTGGGTGCATAAGATTAAATCGAACGACCCAAGGTCTTGGGCCGGGTGCAGCAAATTGTGGCGTCGGAACTGAACGTTCTCACGTAGATCTTTGTTAATCGTCCAGTCACCCGAACTCCCGCGGGTGAAATTGGTCATTAGGCGATGGATGGAAAGCCCCTTTTGGACTTCATAATGTCCATACGTCCCTTCCGTACCGGTCTCGACGCATTCGGTCGAAATATCCGTGCCGACAATTTCAATATCAGCGCTGGCCAAAGGCGATCCAACTTCTTCGCGCAGACGCATGGCCAAGGACCAAGCGTCTTGACCCGTCGAGACGCCCGCGCACCAGACTCTCAGTCGACCATTTTTGGACTGTTTGAGCCGCTGGGGCAGGGCGTGACTGACGATAAACTCTAATTGTTCGCGTTCGCGGAAGAAATGCGTGCGCTTGCTGGTCAAAGCAGCCGCAATTTCTTGCTCAAATCGTTGATTCGGTCGCGCTTTCAGACAATGCACCAAATCATCTAAAGTGGCGAAATTCTCACGCCGAGAAATGCTGCTCAGCCGGGCTTCCATCAAATATGATTTCGACACGGGAATGTGTTGGCCCGTGGTCCGCAATGCTAGATCAGCAAGCTCGTTAAATGTGCTTTCTTGCATCCTGCTTTCAGCCCTAAATCCAGCGAAAGTTTACGCGTTGCACGATTTTGTTAATAAATTGCTTCAGACAAGTCCGACTTCAGCGAACTTGCTCTCAACGATTTCAGCGTCAAATGGCTTCATAATATATTCGTTCGCGCCGGCGCGAATGGCTTCGCTGATATGCTCAGAATCATTCTCATTCGTGCAGAATACGACGATCGGGTCATTGCCCCGGTCTTCACGGCGAAGGGCGCGCAAAAAGTCTAGGCCATTCATCACTGGCATATTCCAATCCAACAGGATGGCGTCGGGCATGTTCTTACGGCAGATTTCCAGCGCTTCCGCCCCATGTGCGGCCTCAGACACGGTAAACGAGAGATCTTTAACGATACGGCCAGCGACGGTGCGCACGACACGGGAATCATCAACGATTAGACAGTGTTTCATACGGCGCTCACCCGTTAAGATTTCTGGTTGAGTATGTCCGAATTATACTTAACAGGTCGTTAGCCCTCCGCCCGCATCCCGCTGGCGTGGAAGCTGACAAGCTCTTCTTCCGCCGTCGCAGTAATATCGCCATCGAGGTCATTGGCGACCATTTTGGCAAAAAGTGGCTGGATCGTCCGCGCTGACCACCCTTCTTCGGGGGGTTCGCCAGCCAAAGCCGATTTGGTGAAATCGGAAAGCCTGGCTCTCGGGCCTTTGGCAATGGCTCCAATGGTTAAGCCGGCCCCATCATTGCGCACTCGCAGCGTTACAACGCCGCCCCGTGGGATCGCGGCAGTCGCCATGATCACGAGATTCATCAATACGCGCGCGTGGCCGCAGCTGAAATGATCCGTGTCGATTTCCCATTCGACGCTAGGTTTGTGGCTTTCCATAAAGCCTTCGACAATCGACTTCACTTCGTGGCGATCCGCGGCGGTATCCGACAATCCGGCAGATCCGAACGCATAGCGAAGCAGTTGAATCCGTGCGCCAGCGGACTCAGCCCCATTTTTTAGCAATTGTTCTGCTTGCGCCTTCATATCGGCGTCGCCTGGCTCTTCCAGAAGTTCCAGTGCGGAGTTCACAGACGCCACCGGGGAAATCAGGTCATGGCAGATGCGGGACGCAATAAAAGCGGCGAGACGAGACGGTTCGATCATATAACAGCCCTAAAAAGTACACTCGCGCTTTTGTAGCCGATTCGTGGCGTTTTGACGTGTCTAATCGTTCAGGTCTTCCGGGCGATCGATATCATCATAGCCGTCGCGTGCGCTCTTAAACAAAAGAAAGAACAATCCGCCTGCAAGTAGCAGGCTGAAAACGCAACCAAGCCCATATGCGATCCATCCATGCATGGTCATATTCACGCCGAGCTCAGCCCACATAGAAGCAACGCCCCAGGCTGTGAAAGCGAGGCCAACAAAGGCAAGAAGCGCGACGAGAAGGGTGGTTTTCATGCTTTCGACCTAGATGCCAATTGCTCATTGTCCAAATGAAAATGCACGCCAGCCTGGATTCAAGTCGCAGTTGTGGTGATCATGAATCAATTGAAACCTGTAAAATTTCATCAATGCCTTGCCACGCTGAGGAACTGGTTATTAAGTCTTTAACGGCACAATTTTTGAAAGTGTTTCATCAGACGCCTTTAAAATCAGTGCGCGGCGACGACCGTGCCTCGGGAGTAGAGCAACGTGTTGAAAACAATGTCAGATGGCACTCGTAAATGGGCAGGTGCGGCCGCTGTGGCCGGGCTTGCGGTGGTCACCGTTTTTACGGTCAGCCAGGATGCTGCAGAAGCGCCTGTCGCGGCGCCGGAGCCTGTTGAAACTGTAAATCTGGCATCTCTACCCATCGATCAAGAAGATTTCGGAATTGCGGCGCCACTTGATGTCCGCCCGACCGTATTGAAGCGTCGTGAGACGCTATCTGATGTGATCAAGCGCCTGGATCTGCCCGGCAGCGATGGCCATCGTGCACTTTACAGCCTGACTAGCACGGACCTGCTCGACGCGCGCCGCGTCCGGCCTGGGCTGGAAGTGACAGCACATGTTGCGGACGACTCTCTTAATGCCCTCAGCATCAAGCTCGAAGAAGGGCGCCGCCTATTGGCCAAACGTATGCCGTCTGGCGAGTATCAGGCTATGGCGTTGGATTCTCGCCTCATTGCCCGCCCTCTGACAGTGCGTGGCAGCATTGAAACCAGCCTTTATCAAGACGCTCAATCGCTCGGCGCTGAAGACCAGCAAGTTGTCGATTTCGCGCAAGTGTTTGCTTACGATCTCGACTTCCAACGCGAAGTGCATCCGGGCGATCAGTTCGAAATGGTTTTCAATGTGATGACCGATGAGCGCGGAAATGTTATTCGTCGCGGCGAAGTGTTATACGCATCGTTGAACGGGAAAGCGGTCAATAAGTCCTTCTATAGTTTCACGACGCCAGACGAAGACATTACCGACTATTTCCAAGCGAATGGCGAAAGCTCGACCAAGTTCCTGATGAAAACGCCGATCAATGGCGCCCGATTGTCGTCTCGCTTCGGTAAACGGCGTCACCCGATCAGTGGGTATACGCGCCTACACAAAGGCACCGACTTTGCCGCTCCGACCGGCACACCCATCTATGCTGCGGGCAATGGTGTGGTCGAACGCGCCAGCCGCTATGGGGGATATGGTCATTATATCCGCATCCGCCATGCCAAGGGGTATAAGACCGCTTATGCGCACTTGTCCCGCTATGGACGCGGCATTAAGAGTGGCCGCCGCGTGAAGCAGGGCGATGTGATCGGCTATGTCGGTTCAACCGGCGCCTCGACCGGTCCGCATCTTCACTACGAAGTCTATAAGAATGGCAAAGCGGTGGACGTGATGCGGTTGAAACTGCCAACCGGGCGCAAACTGGCTATGGATCCAGAAATTTTCGAAGCCTTTGCAGTTGAACGCGATCGCATCGATGCGATCCGCGGGGATGACCGCAATTTGCCTGAATTTGTAGTCGCGACGGCCGGCGTGCCGCCTGCGCCTTTACGCTTACGAGCCAGATAGGCTGCCGTAAGGTTGGGTGAATTGACCTCTCGTACCATGCTAGAAAGCATTGAGTCCACGCAATCAGATTGGGGCTGACCTGAGCGCTGATCACGACAAAGCTCACTTATATCTGCTTCCATCTGATCCAAGACAGCTTTCGCACCTTGTTCCGTCTCAAGGTCTGAAGCGGCGAAAGATATCCCGCCGCTCGCGCGTTCAATGACGACGCCCCCAGACGGACTGCACGCAGATAGGCCGCCAATCAGTGTGAGCGCGCATAAGCACGAATTCATCACGCGCATGACAAACTCCTATGTAATCAGAGTACCATTCTGACTAAGAGTTGCGTGCCTGACACTGTCTCAACGTCTCTATCCCTCATCCTCGACTCGCGTTCAAAAAAATACTCCCCCGCCATAATCGAGGGAGTATTTGATTTGATATCAGTTCAGCGCGGCAGCACCCTTTGCGAAATCGTTCGGTACGCCATTGATCGTCAAACTATCCGCTTCCGCGTCGATCTCTATCGTCTCACCGTCATGGACGCGGCCTTCGAGCAGTAACCGCGCCAGCGGATCCTGAAGCTCTTTCTGGATCACGCGTTTGAGTGGGCGCGCGCCATAGATCGGATCATAGCCGCGATCGGCAAGCCATGCGCGGGCCGCATCGGAGAGCGCCACCGTCATCTTACGATCCTTGAGCAATCCACCCAAGCGGGCGATCTGGATGTCGACAATGTGGTCAATCTCACCGCGGCCCAAGCGTTGGAAGAAGACCGTCTCATCAATCCGATTGATAAATTCCGGTCGGAAATGCGCCCGAATGGCCGTCGTAACCGCTTCACGTTGAGCGTCTGACAACTCGCCTTCATCGCCGCTGGCAATCGCGTCCGCGCCGAGATTGGAGGTCATGATGATGACGGTGTTCTTAAAGTCGACGGTACGACCTTGGCCGTCCGTAAGGCGGCCATCATCAAGTACCTGCAACAGCGTGTTGAACAGATCCGGATGGGCTTTTTCAACTTCATCAAACAGCACCACTTGATAGGGCCGACGTCGGACCGCTTCGGTCAAAACCCCGCCTTCATCATAGCCGACATAACCGGGAGGCGCCCCGATCAAACGGGCAACCGAATGCTTTTCCTGGAATTCGGACATATCGAGCCGCAAGACGGCCGAGTCATCGTCAAATAGGAATTCGGCGAGGGCTTTGGTCAATTCTGTTTTGCCGACCCCGGTTGGGCCTACGAATAAGAAAGAGCCGATCGGACGCTGAGGGTCCTGCAAACCTGCGCGGGCACGGCGGACCGCGTTTGAAACCGCTTGCAACGCGTCTTCTTGGCCGACCACACGGGCGCGCAACGCATCTTCCATGCGAAGCAGCTTTTCGCGTTCGCCTTCTAACATCTTATCGACCGGGATGCCGGTCCATTTGCTGACAACAGCAGCAATATGATCCGGGCGGACCACTTCGGAGACCAGGCCCTCATCGGATTGCGTGTCTTCATTGCCTTCGACATCCGAAATCCGTTTTTCCAGATCTGGAATGGTCGAGAATTTCAATTCTGACGCTTTTTGCAGGTCACCGACACGCTGTGCCTCTGCCATTTCAGCGTAAGCCCGATCCAGCTCTTCCTTGGCAGATGCTGCGCCTTTCAACTTGTCCTTTTCAGCGGCCCAAGCCGTGGTTAGCTCGTCAGACTTTGTCTGTAGCTCGCCAATCTCACCCTCAATTGTTTTCAGGCGATCTTTTGAGGCGGTGTCTTTTTCTTTTTTGAGCGCTTCAGCTTCGATCCGTAATTGTAAGAGCCGACGATCGATCTCGTCTAACTCTTCTGGCTTAGAATCGACCTGCATACGTAGCCGTGAAGCCGCTTCATCCATGAGATCGATCGCTTTATCCGGCAGGAACCGGTCAGTAATATAGCGATTAGACAAGGTCGCGGCTGAAACAATCGCGCTATCGCTGACGCGCACGCCATGGTGGGCCTCATATCGGCCCTTCAGACCACGAAGTATGGAGATCGTATCTTCGACGGTTGGCTCATCAATATAGACGGCCATAAACCGCCGCGCCAAAGCGGCGTCGCCTTCAACATATTTGCGATATTCATCCAAAGTGGTCGCACCGAGACAGTGCAATTCACCGCGCGCGAGCGCAGGCTTGATTAAGTTCGAAGCGTCCATTGCGCCATCAGTTTTGCCGGCACCGACCAACGTGTGCATTTCGTCAATGAAGAGGACAATGCCGCCTTCGGCGTGTTCGACTTCCTTCAGGACCGATTTCAAACGCTCTTCGAATTCGCCGCGAAACTTCGCCCCGGCGATCAAGGCCCCCATATCGAGGGCGAGGAGGCGTTTATCTCTCAGACTCTCTGGGACATCACCATTGACGATGCGCAGTGCCAACCCTTCCGCAATAGCGGTCTTACCAACACCGGGCTCACCGATCAGGACTGGGTTATTTTTGGTGCGACGGGACAGAACCTGGATGGCGCGGCGGATCTCTTCGTCGCGGCCAATGACCGGATCAAGTTTGCCGGATCGCGCATCTTTGGTCAGGTCTCTTGTGTACTTTTTTAGCGCTTCATAGCCTTCTTCAGCGTTGGCACTGTCTGCCGTTCGGCCCTGTCGCAGCTGGGTCACGGCGGCTTCCAACAGGTTAGCAGTCACGCCGGAGTCTTTCAGAGCATCAGCGGCTTTTGAGTTTTTAAGACCCGCCATCGCGATCAGCATGCGTTCAACTGTGATAAAGCTATCACCGGCTTTCTTGGCGCCAGCTTCGGCATCTGCAAACAGCTTTGCGGTGGTTTGGTCGAGACGCAGACCGCCTTGGCCACCTGTCACTTTCGGGATCGCTCTCAGCGCATCGTCCAGCAATTGCTGAACCCGCTCAGGTTGTCCGCCTGCGGCACGGATCAGATTTACCGCCAATTGATCGCGGTCTTCCAGCATCGCTTTTAAGATATGCTCAGGTAGAAATAATTGGTTGGAATTGGCCAGCGCTGCGGTCTGTGCGGCTTGTAAGACGCTTTGCGCGCGCTCGGTATAGGTGTCGAAATTCACTTCGCATCTCCTTTCAAAGGCAGATATATCCCGCTGGCGGTGCCGCGCGGTACATAGATTTTCAAGTCAGGGTCCCGCTCAGCGGCAACCCGTCTGACTGTCATGTGGGAATGTTAAAACGGGTTCGCAAGTGATGACTTGCGAACCCGTCAGAGAGATACAGAAATCTGAGACTATACGGCGGGGATTAATCCGGCTTTTTCCGGATCTCCAACCATTTTGGTCAGGGTCTTTTTGAGCTTGTTCAAGGCCTGATGCTCGATCTGACGCACGCGTTCTTTTGAGATGCCGAGGCGCTTGCCCAGGACTTCCAAAGTGACGCTATCATCGGTCAAACGGCGCTCAGAGATGATCAGTGTTTCGCGCTCATTGAGCACTTGCAGCGCTTCGGCGATCCATTCTTTGCGCTTGGCATTGTCTCGTTCTTCCATGACCACTTGGTCTGGCGTCGCGCTTTCATCCGGAAGCAGATCTTGCCATTGGGCATCTCCATCCGTGGCGAGCGGCGCGTTCAATGACCGATCAGACGCTGACAGGCGTGAGGCCATGGTTTCAACATCGCGCTCAGGCACGCCGAGATGTTCTGAGACCCATTTCTTATTCTCGGCTGTCATGACGGCATCGCCGGTATCATCAATTTTTGCCCGTAGACGGCGCAGATTGAAGAAGAGTGATTTTTGGGCTGCCGTGGTGCCCGTTCGAACGATCGACCAATTGCGAAGAACATAGTCTTGAATAGAAGAGCGGATCCACCACGCTGCATAGGTCGAAAAACGGACTTCGCGAGACGGTTCAAACCGCGCAGCTGCTTGCATCAGCCCGACATTGCCCTCTTGCACCAGATCCGCGAGCGGCAGGCCATAATGTCGGAATTTTGAAGCCATTGAGATGACCAAGCGCATATAAGCGGTGGTCAATTCGTGGAGTGCGCGTTCGTCTTCATGATCGCGCCATCGTCTGGCCAGGTTGAGCTCATGTTCTGCTTCTAGCATCGGCGCTTTCATGGCCTTGCGGACAAAGCTGCGATCTGGATTTCCACTGGTCTGACTTGTCACTGTCATTCTGCCTCCCATACCCGTTAAGGGTGTGTTCATTTCTGTTTACGGAATGACAGCGAGAGTGGATCAAAAAAATCTTGAAAAATTTTTACACGCTCTAAAAGGCAAAAACCCCGCTCTTTCGAACGGGGTTTTCATTAATCTTTTTGGCCGCTATCGGCGTCACTCTTTCAAGCGGCTTTTTTCTTTTTTGCGAGTGATTCCGCCAAGCGATCCATGGCTGAGCTATGGTCGATGCTTTCGACGGCTGCGAGCTCACGGGCCATACGATCCAGGGCGCTCTCATAGAGTTGACGCTCTGAGTAAGACTGCTCTGGCTGATCTTCCATACGGTGCAAGTCGCGAACGACTTCGGCGATGGAAATCAAGTCGCCAGAATTGATCTTGGCTTCATACTCTTGGGCCCGGCGCGACCACATGGTGCGCTTGATCCGGGCCTTGCCGCCGAGGGTTTTCAAGGCGTCTTCGACCAGCTTAGAGCCCGCCAGTGCCCGCATTCCAGACGCAATTGCGCGGTTTGTCGGGACCCGCAGGATCATCTTGTCCTGGTCAAACGAGACAACATAGACTTCCAGGGTCATGCCAGCGACTTGCTGCTGCTCAATCGCGGTGACGGTGCCGACACCGTGCGCAGGATAGACGATTTTCTGACCTTCGGAAAAATCCAGTTTCGTTGCCGCATCTGCTGTTGCCATATGGGAGACCTCTTCTTCTACGCAAACGAGCCACGTTGCCGGCGAGAAACTCTCGTAAGATGCCGACATAAGCATGGCTCGGATATGGTGTTGTGACAAAATTGTATACCACAAGTCCCGACTATTCTCAATAGTGGGCGTTAATTCTCATGTAGAAAGGGTAAATGGCCTATGTGGCCGGTAACTCTATGGTAAATCTTGCGCCGCCCTCTTTACGATTGTCAGCGACAACAGTGCCCATATGGGTGGCGACAATCTGCGCAACAATCGACAAGCCAAGCCCTGAATTATTGCCGAACGCAGCCCCAGCGGGGCGATCGGTGTAAAATCGCTCAAATATCTTCTCGCGTTTGTCGTCAGGAATGCCAGGACCATTGTCTTCGACGAGGATTTTGGCCGTGGTCTGTGAGCCCTGCCGCGATTGTTGCAGAGTCACAACCACTTCGTCGCCTTCCGGCGAGAATGAACGCGCATTGTCGACCAGGTTCCGCAAAACCTGGCCCAGCGGACCCTCGCGCCCGCGAACGTTTAAGCCCGCATCCATTGTTGCATCATGGAACCGCACTTTGACGTTGCGCTGATGCTCCAGCCCCTCATAAGTGCGGACCACTTCGCGGACAAAACGGGAAATATCCAAACGTTCTGTCGGAATCCGAGTGATTTCGGCCTCGAGCCGTGACGCATTCGAAATGTCTGTGATAAGGCGATCGAGTCGTTGCACGTCTTGCGCGATGACTTTGCGCAATTTCTCTCGCGCCACCGGGTCATCCTGAACCATTTCAGCGGTTTCGACGGCGGAGCGAATGGAGGTCAGCGGGTTCTTGAGCTCATGCGCGACATCGGCAGCGAACGACTCGTTCGCTGTGATCCGCTCGAATAAGGCTTCGGTCATGGCTTCGACCGATTGCGCGAGATGTCCGATTTCGTCATGCCGCTTGGCGATTTTCTCAAGATCGAGCTTGCTGCTGGATCCGCTTTTGACCTTATCAGCTTCACTGGCCAGGCGCCGCAAAGGATTGGCGATGCCAACCGTCAGTAGAGCAGACGTGATCAACGCGACCAAAATCGCGACCGCAATGAATGGGATGAGGGCCGTCCGTTCCGCCCGAATGATGGCATCAATATCATTCGATTCCAGCGTCAAAACGCCAACCACCGCGGTCACGTGCTGGATCGGCAACGAGACTGAAATAATCCGTTGTCCGCGATCGTTAAACCGCTGACTGGCCGCTTCATTGCCGACCAAAGCTTCGGCGAATTCCTGTTCAAAGGAAATCGCCCGAACCGCATCCGCGCCTTCTGAGGGACGAAAAGACCCGAGTACGGAAACAGCCCAATCGGATAGACTTCGACTCCAGACTGTCAGTCGATCTGGGTCCTGTAAGGGGGGTAGATTCTCGACAATGACCCGATCCGATAGGAAATAGCTATCTCCCACCAGGTTGCCATCGAGGTCGTAAATCTTGCCGCGCAAAGTTGACGGCAAGGACAAGGACGCAATCACATCCTTGGCCAGCCGGTCATCGAGAATCGGTTGAGGTTCACCATAAGCGGCCTCATCGCCGATCAAGTCAGATAGAATCTGCGCTTGGCCAACCAAATCTTGCTTCTTTGAGACCACAAAAGTGGCGCGCATTTCATTCAGGACCATGGCCCCGATAATCAGCACGATCAGGCCAGCGAGATTGGACGCAAAAATCAGGCGCGCAATGCGGGATCCGAGCAATCGCCCGCTCCACCATCTCATTCTGCGCCTTTGATTTGCCGTAGCCATGCGTCCAGTCTCGCGAATTCAACCTGAACTTTAGCTGTCTGCGGCAACTTTCATAGAGACGATGGAATCTGGATTGCGTGGCGGTTCGCCTTTTTGCAACTGATCGATCACATCCATGCCAGCACTCACCTGACCCCAAACCGTGTACTGATTATCGAGGAAACGGGCATCGTCGAAGCAGATAAAGAACTGACTGTTCGCGGAATGCGGCTGATTGGTGCGGGCCATTGAACAAATGCCGCGAACGTGCGGTTCGGCATTAAACTCGGCTTGCAGATTGGGCTTATCGGACCCGCCCATTCCGGTGCCATCTGGGCACCCGACTTGCGCCATAAAGCCATCAATCACGCGGTGGAAAATGATACCGTCATAAAAGCCTTCGCGCGCAAGTTCTTTGATCCGTGCGCAATGACCAGGGGCCAGATCTGGTCGGAGATCGATGGTCACCGTCCCTTTTGAGGTTTCCATAATGATTGTGTTTTCGGCGTCAGCCATAGCGGGAGCTCCATAAATGAATTTCCCCCGGCATAAGCGCTTCTGATCCCTGTTAAAAGAGCTGATTAGCGGTTGCTTCCGGCAATGTCGTAAAACAGCGAGAAGTCGATTGGCAGGGCGTCGCGAATGTATTGGCGTACGAACAGATTCTGATTGGCGATGGGTTTGCGGGTCACATAGACCACGTCAAACCTTCGCAAAGGCGCCCAGTCCGCGAGGGTGGGGTCGTAAATACCCGCCTTGAGGTCAAACACGGCTGATTTCACTTCGCCCCCGGGGAGACGGCGCATCAGCACCACCGTCGAGGCGCGACCGCGGTCCGTCACGCCACCCGCCATAATGATCGCCTGCAATGGATCAATCAGTCCCGGCATTTCAAACAGACCCGGATTGGTCACTTCCCCACCGACAAATATCCGTTGCGATGCGGTGCCGACCAGTAAGACATCAATGTCCGGATCGTTCAGCTCACGCGCCATCGCCATTTGCACCCCGGCGCGCACTTCATCGACGGTACGGGCTGAAGCATGGATTGGTCCGGAATAGGGCATGCGGAAGCGCCCATCTGGGCCGACCGTCACCGTCCGATTTAACTCTGGTGCGGTGTGCACAATAATGTCGAGCTGGTCGCCAGGTGCCAGCAGATAGAAAGCATCTGCTCCATCCTCATGTCGCCACTCTTTTTGGGGAAAAATGTCCGACTCAATCGGTGCACGCGACTGACATGCGGCAATCACGGCAGAAAGCAAAGCGAGGCAAAGCAGGCGAGTCATAGTCGGTTTTCAACGATAAATTTATTGAACCGGAGGGTCAGTGTTAATGTTTAAGGAAGTATCAAGCAGGTAAGAAGAATTCGGTGGAAAGAGCGTTCGGAGCCTGAATTGATGGCTGATCTCGCTGACTGGGGCCCGTCTGGTGGCGTCCAGGTCGACGCTGGCTATGCGCCAGCCCGACCCCGGTTAGGCTTGGCCGAAATTATACTCCATCTATGGCGCGCAAAATGGTTGATGCTGCTCATTGCGCTTCCCATCTTTGCGGTCGGCTTGTTCGTTGCGTTGCAAATGCCAAAAACCTTTGAGTCGCGATCAGCCTTATATGTCACTTCTGGCGATGAGGTTCGGTCTATCTCGATCCTCAGCGATCCCAGCTTCGATCCAGGCCCAGGCATACAAGAGGTTATCCAGGGCGAATTGGAGATCTTGCAAACGCAATTGGTCGCAGAAAGAACGCTCGCACGTTTCCCACTCGATCGGATCTATCCAGATCTGGCGGCGGCGCGGGACAAAGACCTCGCAAATGTCGACTCAACTTTACGCGGCGCGGTTGAGTTCAAGTATCACCAGAAAGGGGTTGAGGCTTTGCGCGACGATTTTTGGGCCAGCGCCTCGCCGAATTCGAACATCATTTCAGTCGCCTTCAAGCATAAAGACCCAAAAGTGGCGTCGGAAATTCTCAATGCCGCCTTGGCCGTCTATATGCAGCGCCGCGCCGAATTGTTTGGGCGCCGTCCGGTGGATCAATTGCGCGCCGAACGCAAACGGATTGAAGGCGAATTGCTAACGGCCGAAGGGGCGATCACCGAGTTTCTAAACGAAAAGAATATTCGCGACTTTGCCAGCGAGCGCTCGACCGCGCAAAGCTTATACTCTGCGATCTCGAACGAATTGTTTTCGGTTCAAGCCCGGGCAAGTGCTGTTGCGGGGCAATTGTCGCGAACGCGCGTGCAGCTCACCGAAACCCCCGCCGAGCGAGACCTATATGTCGAAGATTCCAGTGCCCAACAGCTTCGGGCGCTCGAGATTGAGCGAAACCAGGCCTTGGTCAATTACACGCCTGAGAGTCGCCGTGTGCAGGCAATAGATCGCCGGATTGCTGAATTGCGGGCCTTCCTCGCGGATCAAAATACGCTGGTTGGAACGGTGCGCCGTGGACCGAACCCGACCTATCAAGCGCTCGAATCCTCGTTTAATTCCTTTGAAGCCGAAGCCGAATCGCTGCGCGGGCAGGAAGCAGAATTGCGTCGGCAATTGCAGGCTGTGGAGGCGAAACTCAATCGATTCACCGAATTGGAGCCGGAGTGGAATGAGCTCATCCGAAATCGCGATCTGATTGAAACCAGCGTCCGGACCATTGCGGAACAAGAACAACGCGAAGGCACGGTTGCGGGCTTGGCGGCGCAAGAAGCGGATAGTGTAAAAGTCACGGAACCACCGACCATTCCGATTGAAGGCAGTAGCCTGAAATTGCCCGTGGCGGCGCTATCTCTTCTCTTCGCTGGCTTTACCGCTTTGATCTTTGGCCTGCTCAGCGCGTTTTCGAAGCGCGGATTCGCAACACCAAGCTCTCTGCAGAGCACGGTTGGTTTGCCGGTTTTGGGGGCTGGGCGGCGCAGCTAAATCCTTACAAATTTCAAAATCCCGTTAACTAAGATCATGATAGCGCTGGGTCAGACTTTGTGCCCAATCCTGTTGGACGTGACCTGACATGCGCGATCTTCGCGAAGACCTCGAACCTGTTTGGCGGGCAACCGCTCGCATAAGTCCGGCTGAGCCGGGCGGTCGTGTGTTGATGTTCACGTCAGCGCGGGTCGGTGAGGGCGTCACCAGCATGGCGGCCAGTTTTGCTTGTATGGCCGCGCGCCGCGCGGAGAAACCCGTATGGTTGGTTGATCTAGACTTACGGCGCAATCCGATCATTCAAGGCTTTCAAGATGGTTTTGCGCGCGATGTCGGCGGCCCCGGACGCGCTTATGATGCCTCGCTCCGCCAGCAACCTTTCTATTCGATCAGTCCAGCCGTGGAAGGCAAACGCCAAGACAAGCTTCTCACAGCCCACGATATCGAGCGCTTACCTTTGCTGGTCACCCGGTTCCGCGGGGAGCGATTGCAAAAAGGTCAAAAAGTCAGGACACGAACGGCGCCAGAATGGTGGCAAACCCTGCGTGGTCTATGCAGTTACGCGATTATTGATGGCCCTGCTTTGGAGCGCTCCTCAGCGGCGCTGAATATGGCGCCGATCGTAGACGGAGTGATTCTGGTCGTGACGGCGGATCAAACCACGCCGCAAGAAATCGAAGCGGCGCGCCGCGAAATCGAGTCCCGACAAGGCCGTGTGCTCGGCGTGGTCATGAATAGGATAAGAGGCGATGCCCGTTTCGCTGAACGCTTCAGCGCCTAGTTCGGCGATATCGACGACTGATCCTGTTCGGCGCGCTGAATTCGTGCTGCTCGTCATGATCCTATTGGTGTTCAGCGAAGGGCTGTTGCCGCGCTTGCTGTCCAGCGAGGATGCGGTCGATGGGTCGCCATTGCTGCGATTCATTTGGCTGCCAATTTATGCGGTCGCATTGGCTGGATTCATCTGGAAAGCCAAAGAGATTGGGCAAGTCTGTCTGCGGCTGCCATTCTTGATGGCCTTATTGCTCGTGTGCAGCCTTTCATTCTTGTGGTCGATCGACCCGGGTCTGTCCATGAGGCGGAGTTTCGCGATCATCATGACGACCATTGCGGGTCTGTATATTGGCACCCGCTACAATTGGCAGACTCTGCTTCGCGCCTTTGCCATCGCTTGGTTGATCGTCGCTGTGGTCAGCTTCTTAACCGCTATTTTGGTGCCCTCTTTTGGGCGCGTGCAAGAGGTTCATGAAGGGGCCTGGCAGGGCCTCTATTTTGAGAAGAACCAATTGGGCGGGCACATGTCGCGGGCGGCGGTGTTTGCAGGCTTCTTGGCGATTATGGATCGCAAGTATCGGGGCATCTGGACCGGGCTATTGGCGCTCTGTGTGGCTTTGGTTTTACTGTCTACGTCGAAGAGTTCTTTATTAGGTCTTTTGGTTGGGCTGGGTGTTCTGGCGGTTGGCGCCTGGATGAAACAGGGCGTTCGCGTCGGCTTAGTGACGATCTGGATGGGCGCTATTTTCGTCGGTGCGGCGGGGGCCGTGATGTTGATTGCACCCGAACTGATCTTTCAATTGCTCGGCCGGGATGCGACTTTAACGGGACGCACCGACATTTGGGGCATTCTTGCCGAAAACATCTCGCAAAAACCACTTTTGGGCTATGGCTATGGGGCGTTCTGGGGACCTGACAGCGAACCCGGCAATTGGTTGCGCGAGGCCTTACAATGGGATGCTCCGACGGCCCATAATGGTTGGTTGGAAGTGGCCATCGGGCTGGGCTTTGTCGGATTGACCTTGCTGGCCTTGGATTTCCTATGGACCCTTGGCCGCGCGATCTTAGCCGCGATCGATACGTGGACGGGCGTGTTCGCGCTCGCCTTCTGCGCACAATTCCTGTTGTTCAGCCTTTCGGAGAGCACGTCCTTGCAGCAGAACTCGATTGTCTGGCTGATCTATGTGGCGATCGCAGCTAAGCTGACCATGCGCCCAAAGCATATCGTACGGGTCACGCCTGTTCCGCCTCTTTCGCGCATACCGGCGCCGTTTGGGGTGGCGCCGTAGATGGCGATTTGGCCAAGACAGCCGCGCCATAAAATCGTAAATCCACCCACCATAGGATTTTACCAAGACCGCGAATGGCTTTGTCCAGCTCGAATGCGCGGCCTGGATGGCGGATCAGACTGAGGGCTGTCCACGCCAATCCATGCAATCCGAGTTTTCCGAATCCGATGAGCATCCACAATGCTGTGGCAGCCATGGCATTTTTCTTCGTACGACGAGCTAAAGTGATCGGTGCCTGACCGTAAGAGAAAGCGCGTTTAAGGGTGTATTGAAGCGTCACCCGTTCTTTTGGTGGGTGTTCCCAAACTGGGGCATCAGCCGCCCAAGCAAAACTGCCGCCAGCCTGTCGGATACGCTCAAACAAGAAATCATCTTCGCCGCCGCTTTCATTCATGGCCGTATCAAACCAAGGCGGGCCACCAGGGGTTTTGGAGAAATCCACCAGCGCATTGCCGATGCCAAACGCCTCGTCAGTATAACCGCGTTTCAGACCTGGCTCGCGTGCAAAGAAGGTTTCGAAATAGGCTTTATGGCGGGCTTGATCGTCCGGCAATTCGGTCAGCACCGGCCCGAATGTGACCGCAGCCGGAAGATGGCGGTAGGACTCGCGTAGAGATTCTAGCCAGGTTTCAGGCGCCGATTGATCATCATCAAGAAAAGCGACGAGGTCGGTTGTGACAGCGCCCATGGCATGATTGCGCGCATTCGCCACCCCTGCGGCGGGTTCATGCAAAGCGATTAAGTTCACGTCTGAAGGGCACGCAGCGCGGAGTTCCGCAATCGCGTCTGTGGCCGTTGCGTCGGGGGTGTTGTCGACAATGATAAGATCAAAGCCATCCCGCACCAGGGTTTGCTGAAACAGGCTGGTCACAGCGCGTATCAACCCGTCTGGACGGTCAAAGGTCGGCACAATCACGCTGATCATAGCCGCGCTCCGTAAATCGCCGCGCGATACATTTTCAGCGAAAGGAGCCGCAGCTTTAGAGGCAAGGATGTGTTGGCGGCCACGGCTCGGAACAGTCTCGAAAAACCAGTGAGACCCGGCAGGGCGCCCAATCGGCGCGCGGTCTTATAGAGCTTGGTTTGGGCCATTTCATCCGGGTGACGCGCGACCAGACGCAAGAAATTGTCGACCGAGCCAGCATATTTTTCCAACAATTTGGCGTCAGGATCTAATCCGAGATGCGTGGCGGGATTGTCGATGTGCAGGATGGGATAGTCCGCAGCGGCGCGAAGCCCCCAATCGACGTCTTCCCAGCCCCAACCTTGAAATCCAGAATCAAATGAAACAGCCTCGAGAATATCGCGGTGAACCAGAATGTTCGAGGTGAACACATACCGCCCTGGGGCTTCGGCGCGCCGTGAGGCCGGGAGGCATTCTGACGCCGCTGATTGCGCCGCATGCAGTCGTGTTTCGTCGGTCGGGTGCGCATGACGCAGACTAAACCCACCCGCAATGATCGCGGTGCCGGGATCTGCATCAATGGCATCGAGATAGCGATTGAGAAAATCCTCATCATCCGGTCGCATATCGGCGTCGAGAAAGAGAACCCACTCGGTTTCCGCCAAATCGAACAGGCGATTACGGGCATGGCTTCGGCCACAATTCTTCGGCGCGCATATGAGGCGGGCCGGCCCCGGAAACCGCATCACTTGTCGGGTTAACTGGCGCAGCAAAGCAGGATCATGCGAGCCATCATCAAAGATCAGCAAGGTACAGGCTTCAGCGCCCTTCATGCGTGGCAGGCTGCACAACAGCGCATCCGCGCTGTCCCGCCAGGTGGGGATGCAAATGCTAATTTTCGCATCACCGGTTTTGCCATTGGAGATCACGTCCTCGCCGACGGGTGTTTGGCCGACGGCTTGCGCGCGGTGTTCGGACCGGTTCGTTTTGGCATGGTCGGGGAGGGGGGCGGCGGTCATGATCAGCGAATATTTTTCGTATCGCCAAGCAGACGCGGCAAGGTCATCAGCAAAATATAGAGGTCGAACCAAAGGGACGATCGATTGACATATTCCATGTCTAGACGCACGCGCTCGCGCACCAAGTCTTTGGTGTGGACAGGGCCGCGCGATCCATTGATTTGCGCCCAGCCCGTAATCCCGGGTTTGGCCCGGTGACGGTGGGCATAGACGCCGACCACGTTTTGCACTTCTTGCTCTTCAGCGGTCATTCCAACAGCGTGAGGGCGCGGACCAACCAAAGACATTTCGCCTTTGATGACATTGATCAATTGCGGCAATTCATCGATCGAGGTTTGACGAATGAACCGGCCGAGGCGGGTGACTCTGGGATCATCCGCAATGGTCTGATGTGTCATTCGCTGAGCCGCATCCGGATCGTCGCGCATTGAACGAAATTTCCAGACTTTGATAATCTGATTGTTAAAGCCGTGACGGTTCTGACGGAATATTGCAGGGCCCGGACTTTCGAGCTTAATCGCCAGCGCCAAGAGTGCGAGGACGGGGCTGAGCAGGACCAATACGATGCTGGCTGTGACGACGTCAAACACGCGCTTAGATATGGCACGCCGTGCGTCATGCGGTCGGCCCGAGACATAGGCTGCCGGCGAGTGCGCGATCTCGGCCAGGCTCTCAGTCTCTGGGTCGAAGCCGTCCAAATCGAGCAAAAGAACAACGCGTTGCGGCAGAACCCGCAAACGCTCAACCATGTCGCGCACCCGGTCGCGTGCATCTGAGGTGACCGTCACCACTATGCGATCAATCTCTGGCAGGCGTTCCCATGCGAACAAATCGTCGAGCTTGCCAAGTAAAGGGGCGCCGTTGAGGCGTTTAGGGGCGCGCGATAGGCGGTCGTCAAAAATACCGACAATGTTGAGTTCACGCGTGTCGGCATTGCGTTCGATTAAACGCCGGGCATTTGGTGTGGCGCCCACGATCACGACATTCTCGCTGAGCCAGCCTGCCCGAACCAATTCTCGACCGATCACAACGACTAAGGCGTGCGTCAAATTCAGTGCGATCCAGGTAAGGAAAATGGCCTCAACGACCCATTGGAACGTCGCGGCCGAATATAGCCCGCGCGTAATGACGCCAACCAGCGCCAGCGGCAATCCAGATCCATAGGCGGTCGCCAACATGTGATCGACCACAGCCCTCCGCTGCAATAATCGATAAGCGGATGACAGGCGTAAACCCCAGGTCGCGGCGATGACGATCAAAACAAATGGCAGAATTTGGGAGACAGTCGCAGACAGAATTCCGATCTCAGACCAGAGCAAAACCGCGGCAACAATGGATGTTGCAATGAGTAAATCGGCAATTTGCAATAGGGTGCGAATGCTCGCGCGACTGAGCCGAATACGTCGGGTCGGCAGTCTGGCTTCCGTCATGTCTATTGTATCGTTCGCCGGGGCGGTCATCGGCTGCGCCGCGCGCATACGCCCGTCTCGCACCGTCATGGTGCGGCGTTGCCTATCCTGTAGCAGTCCAGTCGACATCGACCTACCTCATGCTCCCATCATCAATCTTGCACATCATGCTCAAGATTAACCTTCGCCCATCCGGCAAATTTTATGCAATTAAGGGGCCGATTGCGCGAATTTGGGCTGAAACGGTCGATTTTCTTACAGTTTGTCTTTGACCCATTCGCGGGTCAGGAAGCCATCAATGACATCGCAGACCAAGCCAATTTCGGTTAATGC
>JABSQA010000023.1:0-4400 GCA_013213825.1 Henriciella sp. | reverse complement strand
ATCGGTCGGGATCAACCAATGGTTTCCATACGGATCCAGCTTCAAATTGATCATCTGCTTCCAAGGCCAGAGTCAGGTGGTCATCTTCAAAAATACCGCGCAGCTTACCGCCCTTAAAGTGACGTTCGAGTGCGATGAGGCGTTCCATCCGATCGGGTGTAAACAGTGCCCGAGCTTCGACCTGGTCATCGGAATAGATGGTAAAATTATCCTCGAGCTCTTTCGCCACCAAGTCGACCTTTTGCAGCGTTTTGTCGCCAAAAAAGCCTTTCCACCACCCTTGCCGAGCTACCAAAGTCCGGCCCAGGAAGCGCTCCGGGTACTGAATATGGAATAATAGGCCTTGGAACGTCGTCACGGTTCGCCGATTTTTGCCAGAGCCTTGTTGTTCTGTCAGTTTGCACTCAACCAGCGAAAAATGCGTTCTCGCGCGATCGCCTTGAATCAAGTCTTCGAACTTTCGGTCATCGTAACTGGGGAGCAAGCGCGCCTCTTTGAGGACATTAAAAGCCGGCGTTGGGGCGGGCTCATCCGAAGTTCCGCCAAACAATTGTGCGGCCGCGGTATGTTGTGACGCTTGTGACTTGATCCACTCACCGGCTGAGCGCCAATCCGCGATGCCACTGACATCGGGGTGCAAAGTGTCATAAGAAAAGCCGAAGGATTCAGCCGCGGCGCCGACCACCAATTGCTTGGTCTGCGACTTTACCGTGAACAGCGGTATCCAGGCTGCACCACTTGCGATTGCCGTGATCCCAGCCGCGAGGATAATCGTGAGTCCCACGGCAGCACCGCCGGTCAGAATGAGAAAGGCTATGGCCATCGCGCCGACAATGGCAGCGGTTATGGCGCTGCGTTTCCAGGCCTTTGAGATGATCGCGCGACGCTCCGTCTCTCGCTCAGCTAAAACCGGCTCAAGCACATCGGTCCACACTTTCATGGCGTTTTTGAACTCGGGTCTTTGTTCGACAAGCGCCGAGAAAATCGCATTTGTGATCCCATTTGCCATCAGTCAGTCCTTTACGCGTCATCTCCCCAGAGTGGCTTATCTGGCGACACAACCGTTGATAAGCGGCTAAGCAAACCGTGCAGAGTGGAAATTTCTTCCGGACTCAACGCATTGAGCAACTCGCGTTCGCTGCCCAGAGCAAGGGGAATCACCGCCGCATAAATGGCTTGTCCTTCATCGGTGAGACGCATCGGCGCGCGCCGCCTGTCATCGCGATCGATATGACGTTCGAGGATCCCGCGTTCGATCAGACTGGCTGCAGCGCGGCTAACAGTTGGCTTGTCCATCAATGTGCGCAGCGCCACTTCGGTACTGGTAAGACCTTCGCGCTCCCCTAAGACCGCAATGATGCG
The DNA here is from genome assembly GCA_013213825.1 of Henriciella sp. Lineage (GTDB taxonomy): Bacteria > Pseudomonadota > Alphaproteobacteria > Caulobacterales > Hyphomonadaceae > Henriciella. The sequence continues at coordinate 3,038 of JABSQA010000023.1, read as the reverse complement.
CCACTGCCAAATCGAAAGATCGAACTCTTCCTCATACATTTTAGCGATTTTGCTCGAAACAGCGTTCGACAAGACTGACAAACGGTAGGGTAAAAACCCGTCCAGTTTCAACGCAGGATCATTGCTCATATGGCCACCCTCCTTGGCTGTGCCGATGATAGAGGGTGAGTGATTACGTTTGCAAGCTTTCGCCGTGTCAGTCTTTGCCGAACGCGCCGCTAATTTGCGGCGCTGGTCACTTCTTCGATCGCGATGGAGTAATTGCGCGCACAGAACTGACAATCGACTTTTAGCGTACCATCCGGCTCGACCATATCGCGCAGGCTCTCATCCGCCATGCCTTGAAGCGTGCCGACCAGTCGTTCACGGCTGCAGGTGCAAACATCGTTCAGGACTTGCGCATCTTGGTCCATCGCCACTCCGCCTTCATGGAACAAACGATAGACCAGATCCGGCGCAGGCAGCGCCGGATCGGTCAATTCTTCTTCCGTCAGCGTTGCAAACAAAGCCTCAGCTTCGCGCCAGCCATCATCGGTATCGCCGCGTGCCATATCGCCGGCAATTTTCTGGATCATCATACCCCCGGCGCGCCAAGCGCCCGATGCGTCCTTATGGACCGCCATTCGCAGCCGGGTTTCGACTTGCTCAGACTGCCGGAAATAGTCTTCCGCACACTCGGCCAGCGATCCCTTGGCGAGAGGAACGATGCCTTGGTAAGGCTTCATGTCGGTATTGTCATAGACAATGATCAAGCCGAGGCGACCCATGGCGCCAAACAATTGCGGCATATGAGGTTTGTCGCCTTTATTGACTTTATCAAGCCAAGCCCAGCGCTCAGGTTCATGCTTGGCATAACCGCGCAAACCCCCGGCTTTGGTATATTCGCCCACCAGCATAGACGTCGGCCCATCGCCTTCAGCTTGCGCCAGAACCTTGCCTTGAAACTTCATACCAGAGCCAACCAAAGCGGATAGCATCACCGCCTCGCCGAGAATTTCAGCCAAATGGTCTGGGTAGGCATGGCGCTTCAAAATCGGAGAAATGGTCCCTTCGGACAAACGGATCACGCGTCCACGCACGGGCAAGCCTTGCGGGCTAAAGCCAGCAACGAAATCATCCATGGGGATATTTGTTGGGGTCATGGCGCTCTCCATAAAAACGAAGGACGCCATGTGGCAAGTCCTGATACGGGTTACAAGGTTTCCGCGGCAGCAGGGCTCGCCAGCTAAAGCAACCCATATTAGCTAGTCCGCATGAAAGCTCCTGACCGTCTCGATCGATTTCGCTCCCAGCGTCTGTCTCTCTCATATTGCGAATGGGGCGATCCTTCGGCGCCGCCATTGGTCTTGGTGCATGGGGGCCGGGACCAGAAACGCAGCTGGGATCCGCTGGCAGCAGTGCTCAGTGAGGATTATCGCGTGATCGCCTTTGACTTACGCGGGCATGGCGAAAGCGACTGGGTCAGCGACGGCGCTTATGGGATTATGGATCATGTGTTTGATTTTGCGAACCTGGTCGACACGCTTGAATTGACCCGGTTCACGTTGATTGGTCACTCGCTGGGTGGGAATATTGCGCTGCGCTATGCGGGTCTGTTCCCCAGCCGGATTGAGAAATTTGTCGCCATTGAAGGTCTCGGGCCTTCACCGCGAATGCTGGCAGAACGCAAAGCGCTTTCGGTCACCGAACGTCTGACAGAATGGATCGAGCAAAGGCGAAAAGTATCCGACCGCCAACCCCGCGTGATGCAAACCGTCGAAGCGGCGCAAGGACGAATGCAAGCGGCTTTCCCTCACTTGCCTGAGGCCTTGATCCATCACCTGACGAAAACAGGCGTGAAAGAAAACGAGGATGGCACGGTGAGTTGGGCGTATGATCCGGCCGGCGTGGCGCGCACGCCATCCGATATTCCGTATGAGGACTTTGTTGAATTGTGGCGGCTGATTTCTTGTCCGACCTGGCTCGTCTACGGCGCGAATTCTTGGGCATCAAATCCAGCGAAAGATGGGCGCGCTGAGCCATTCCAGAATGCGACGGTCAGCGTGATCGAAGATGCGGGGCATTGGCTGCATCATGATCAATTCGATCAATTCACAGCGCAGCTAAAGGGATTTCTTGGCATCGGACCAAAGCCTGCCTAGACTTTTTTGACCGCAAAGGATGAGGCGTTGATATGGCCGAAAATATTGACATCCCAATGACCCAAGGGATCACATCACTGGCGGATCGCGTGGCTGAGATTCAGAGCATGCGTGGTAATCTTGTGATTGCGCTCACAGGGTCTGTTGCCTCCGGGAAAAGCACGCTGGCGCGCCATTTAGAGACCGTATTGGACGAGACGCTAAGCGTCGCCACCGTCTCGACCGACGGCTTTCTGTTCCCGACCGATTATCTGCGCGAACAAGGCCTGTTTCAAAAGAAGGGATTTCCAGAGAAATATGACCGCGTCGCCATGCAGGCCGCGATTGCGTCTGTGCGGGAGCGTGCCACTGATTTTCCGGGCTACAGCCATATCACCTTCGATCCCGACCCCACGCTGACCCGGCGGATAGACCCATCGCAGGTGTTGATTTTGGAAGGGCTCGGGTTTCAGCCTCGATCAGCTTCTGACGCAGGCCCGCATGAACCGGACTTGCTGATCTATTTGGACGCTGAGCTTGAGCAAATTGAAACCTGGTTCTTAGAACGGTTCTTACGCTTCTGGCATGCGGCCGAGCACGACCCGACCAGCTTCTACGCCCAGTTCCGGCATATGTCCGAACCTGAACTGATCGAGTTTGCCAAGTCGGTTTGGGCCGCGATCAACCTACCCAACCTGGAAAACCATATTCTGCCATTGCGGGCGCACGCCGATTTGGTCGTCAAAAAGGACGCCAATCATGCGATCGAGATCAGCGTGGACCGTTGGGCCTAAAAGCAAGCGACATCAGTGCCGATCGTATTTGTCCTCCTTACGATCACCGAACAGCATGCGTTGCTCCAAGCGTCGTCTCAAACCCGCATAATAGGCTTCCAAAAATGCCAGAGCGGTTTCACCA
>JABSQA010000229.1 GCA_013213825.1 Henriciella sp. | reverse complement strand
GTTTGTTTCTGGCTGGGGTCAACCGCAAGATTGAAGACGGCGCGTGTGTCGGTATTCATTCTTGGAACGATCATGAGTTGCCGCAGGGAATGACCCCCCTTGATCTTCCCTCCGATCACGAAGAGCACCAAATTTATCTGGAATATTACGAGTTCATCGGCATTGACCCTGACTTTTATTGGTACACGCTCGAAATCGCCGATGCCCAAAGCATGCACTGGATGCAGCGGGATGAATTTGATGATTTTCGGATCGATGTGACCAGTCTCGCAACCGATGACGTCACTTTAACTCGCTTGCCGGCTTGTGACCAACGCTAACGTGATGAGGCGGTCTGCTCCGTGCAGTATTGCAAGAGTGCCAAGATCTCATCATCGTCCGACAGGTTACTTTGATGTTGCAAGTCAGTCATGATCGTTTCTGCATCAGCGCATGGCTCAGGCTTCCCGGATGCCATGGCAAGTCGGATCTGATTCAGCAATAGAGAGCGGCTCCAGTCTGCATCTTGAGGTTGATCTCGTCGCAACTGCCTCAAATAGATCGAAGCCTCGCTAAACTTCGCTTCAGCAGATTCCGAACGTCCAAAAACCAGCTCTGCTTCGCCTAAGTGAAACAGCGCTTCGGCGAGATCCGATTGCGCCAGCGCTCGTTCGCTATGCTCCGCGTAAATCTTGCGAGAGATGGATAAACTGCGATCAAGCGCTGCGAGCGCGTCTTCTTCTCGTTCTTGTTGAACCAGAACGCCGCCATACTTTTCAAGGGCTGTCCCGATATCTCTTTGGTAGTCTATATCGTCGGGATCTTGCTCTGCGATCCGGTCGTCCAAATTCAATGAGCGCTTGAAATGTATCTCGGCGGCCGTGAAATCTTGCTCCGCCATTTCCAACTCGCCGAGCCCCATAAGTGCGGAAGATAGGCCAGCCATCGCGGAGAAATCACTCGGGCGCTCAGTGAGGCGACGTGCTTCAAGCTCAATCGCATTTAGACTCGCGCGCCTGGCGCCTGAAAGATCTCCCAACTCAAAGGCAGCTTCCGCTTTACCGATATAAGCATCGGCCAGATCGCTGTTGAGGTTATCGTTTGACGGATCAATTTCGAGCAAGGCCTCAGTAAGCGGCACGATGTTGAGATAGCGATTATAGGCACGCTCAGTTTGTCCCGTGATCATCTCCAGCTCTGCGATCCACTGCAATGCTCGTAGTTTCTCCGCTTGGGTGCGCGCGGTGCGAACCGCTGAATCGGCGGCCGCGATGGCGCTTGGAAGGTTTCCCGCTTGCTCTTGCTCCAGAACGATGAGCGCCATCCAGGTGTCATAATTCCTGCTATCGATGCTGGAAGCTTTGCGAAAGGCCTCTAAGGCTCGATCTGGATAACTATAATAAGTCAATGACCCCAGGTCGCGCCAGGTTTCCGCAACTTGTTGCTCGCCTTGTACAGCAAGACTTGCGACTGTGTCGAAAATCGCCGCTGGGTCTTCAGAATCTATTTGCGTGTAAAGATCCGGATTCGCCAGCGCGATACGACGCGCAGCCTCGTCGACACCTTCCTCATTGAGAAGGGCGGAATCTGGCAAAAAGTCTGCTTCAGCGGGTTTAGCGAGTTCCAAGAAACGTGCCTCGAGTTGATTGACAGCATCCAGCACCTCTGAATTGTTTGGCTCGAGCCAGGATGCAATTGCCGTAAAATTGGCGAGCAATGCGATAGCGCCGACAAGCCCAACCCCTAGGGTTCCAGGTCTGACCCTTGCCGCGCGCAAGGCCGAGGAAACGAGTGGAAAAGTGCGAAGCCATATCATTATTCTTGCAGCAGTGGAGCCGCCTGCGACGGGCCCGAGCCAGCGAACCGCAAGATCTGTGGATGCACTGATTTCTTGTTCTGTCGCATCAGATCTTTTTCGAATCTGATCAATCAGTTTCAGTGGAGGTTCAAGACGAGATGTTTCGAGCCATGAGGATAGATCAATCCAGTGAGACTTGGAAAAGTCGTCCTCTGGTCGGCTTCCATCAAGAGATGTGATGATCAGACGATCTAAAGCCATCGCCCGCCATATACTTTTCGCATCTTTATCTGTCAGGGTGAGACCGCTGCGCCAAAGCAAAATTAAGGCACCCGATTCCTCGCCGCTCTGGCCCAGCGCGAGCTGAATGTTCGACGCTGCAAGCTACCGAACGAGACGATGTGCTGACGCGTCGTCTTGTTTATCAAAGACGATGCTCACCGCTAACATCTGCGAATTCGGATTGCTCACTGTTACTCCTTAAAAGTCACAACAACCATGCCAGCCGAGACGGCCGTTGGCTAGAAAGTGAGTTGAAAGCACTGGATGCGCTGCAGTCACCTTATATGACGAATTTGCTTATGTTTGTGGTTGGCACAATGCACTTCCTCCAAGTTTTGGTCTCTTCGGTCACATGCTGGAAGAGTGCCGACGATCGCTGCGCATGGCAATTAGATAGCTCCCAAATTCCGCTTTGACACCGGGAGCAGAAACAAGCACAGCGGCTTCAGCTCGCCTATCAAGGGACCCTGAGCTCAAACCGATGTTGTTGTTACTTAGCCTTTCGGGGTGTGGTCGCTTTTACCTATTGGTCGTTGCAGTTGCCGCGCGTACGTGCTCCTAAAATCTGCGTTTTGAAGGCTAGGGTTGCCATCGAAGTCTGGTCACATCACTTCGATCAATTCTTGAGTGTTGCGCGCGTGAGATGCGACCAATTCATACTTGGCGATGTATCGATAGTCGTCCGAAATCGATATTCTCGGATTTCGATTCCCCACGCCCCCGGA
>JABSQA010000228.1 GCA_013213825.1 Henriciella sp. | reverse complement strand
CAGTTCCAAGTCGGTTTGATACGCCTATGACGAACTCATCTGCAGGTTGAGCCCCCGACACAGTAGGTGTGTAGTCAAACGTTCCAGCTACTCTATCAAAGGACACTAGTCCCTGACGCGGAGGCAGACCTAAGGATATACTAGCAGGGTCAAATCCGATTGCAGGAATAGCCGCATTTCGGATCAAGCCCGACGTATCGTAGGCAAAGGCAGTTGTTTTCTTTGAAAATGGTGGACAGAGAAACCCATCGCGAACAAGGGTTTCTATCTGGGTGACATCAGATGTGCTAAACGCGCTGAAGTCCAGAAACTCTTGGAACGCGAGATAGCAAACAATCCCATCATCCCCGACCCCGGTTTCATCGACTTTGAGCCTATACAGGTCATTATCGAATTCGTATTCGACGATTAAAGGCTCTGGCCTGATCTCGCCATCTGCGTTGATATCGAAAGCGCCCAACTGGCTGCCAACAGAAGGCGCGGTTTGGAAGTTTCCATCCGCATTGATATCGAACCTTGAGAATTTTGGTAATGTTGTTGGCGACTGAACCGCATTGCGAAACGCATCCGCCCAAATCTGTAAATCACTCGCATTAATAACCGGTTGTAAATCAGAGGCATCGACGTCTAGCAGTGCATGTCGTACTCCCTCATTCAGGCCGTCGAATTCATCAATCGACAACACCAATTCATAAGCGTCTATAATGCGTTCAGGATTTCCAACGTCCGAAGAAGCGTCAATCACGAGCTGCATCACTTCTTCGACCGTAATGTTCTCTTTGAAGTCGATAAGGACTGCTATGAGAGCGGCGATCTGGGGCGCAGCGAACGACGTGCCTGTTCCTGGCGCATAGCTAGTGTTTTGCTCTATAGGAAAAATCGTAATGCCGTCAAAGGCCTTTGTCGTAACGCCAGTTTCGAGTGTAGAGGCGGCGTCAGTAACAGTAGGGGTCCCGTTTGATCTTTTGGTATTGGAATAATCAGCGGACACCGGGGATGCTTGGTTTGCACTGGTGCCATCTGCTGCCCCCACAATGATAACATTGCTCAGCGCCGGTGGCACCTGTATGCCAAAAGCCGTTTCAAAGCGATCTCGGCAATCTTCATACTGGTTTAACGGTGTGAAATTGGGGTCTCCAGCCGCTTCTGTGACTAAGCTTTCAGGTGTGCGGATCACGAGCTGCTTCGTACTTGAGTCCCATTCATGTAGCATGATCTCGCATGGGTCAGCGAAAGACGCAGCGACAAGGTAAGGGCTAGCGTACGCGGGATATGTCGGTAGCGTTGTGTTACTAAACGTTTCAGCGCGCGCGGAATTTCCGGCCGCCGCCACATGCACAAACTCATTCTCTATGCTGCTACTAGCATTTGTTCCCTGAATAGCGATCTTCCAGTTGAGACCGGAGATAGCGCGCACATATGCGGAAGGTGACGCCCATTGTGGAATTGGTGCCTGTATCTCCTGACTGTACGCAAATTGCAGCGAGGTATTGAAAACGACTAGCTTATCCGTGGCTTGCACCAACGAGCGGAACTGCGGAAACCAACTGGTGTTACTGTAGCTTCTGGCACCGCTGAACGCACCCTCGACGAGAGATGCATACAGCGTTAAGCGTTCGCCGCTGTTTGGATGAACCGCGACTACATTTGAACTGTTATTTTTGGCGACGATTGGCGTGATGACACCAAAGCCATGTCCCTGATTGGCATCATATCCGCTGGGGAAAGTCGAAATGCCATTCGATAGCGCATTTGGATCAACATCAGCGTCCAATTGCAATGAGGAGGTCGAATCCGGAAAAAGATCATGTACCCAAACCTCTGTGTTCGACGCCCCGGTTAGAACCAAACCGTCAAGCCTTTCGCTCAAGTTCCAAACATAAGGCAAATTGATCCGTTCGTATTGTGCCTGCTGTGGGCTGGGCGGATATGGCTCTGCCGAATTCACAAGGTTTCCAAAATCATTGTATCCGACGGCATCTAGCACTGTGGGGTGTTCAGTGATTTGAGCGTGTATAGCACCTGTAGCGTTTAAGCTCGTAACACTTGGAAAGAACAAGACGATTGCCGAATTCCCCGGGCTGGAGCCGACGATCCTGCCGTCGATAGAGCTAAGCAAGTCATTAACGTCTTCAGTAGTCGCCGCAGCCTTTAAAAATACGGACATGTATCCGATGAGGACGCCATTGTCTTGTGGAACATCCGATGTGATCTCAAAATCCTGATCCGGCAAATTCTCAATCGCGGGTGATGCAGGCGGACCACTAATCTCCCCGATACCAGCAGGCGGCGGTGGCGGTGGAGTTGAGGGTTGAGGTGCGGTCGGCATTGAGCCACCACCGCCGCCGCCGCCGCCACAACCTGTCACAAAAATAGCTGCAAAAACAACAAACAAGAAAATCCGCATACGTTCCCCCAAACAAAACCTGCGCGCAAATTACTTACTCGTATAGATCGAGGGCACGCATTCTAGACCGACTGTAATCTTTTTCATCTAACCGCAGGCATCGAAAGTCGATTCTCCAGATAGTTGAAGTTTAGTCTTATTCTGCTCTTTGTTAGCGCTATAAAAGTAGTCGCAAACCGTTGCACGCTTTGAAAAGTCGATGGCGGATTATTATGGAGGGCCGACCTGTCGTTTTATGCTTCATTGTAACAATAAATGCACATTAGCCGACACGAACTTTGTTAGCTCAAGGTCTCGATGGATATCATCAGCTTGCATTGGTGGTGCATTTCCAATGGTGACCCCGGTGAGTGTCCTTAATCGAGTGATACTGTTGAAAAACTCCGAGTCAAAATGGTCGAATTCTGATTCAGTAATTTTCGTACAGATCGAGGAGATGCGCG
>JABSQA010000227.1 GCA_013213825.1 Henriciella sp. | reverse complement strand
TTTGAGACGCAAAGCCCATATAGTGCAGCGTGCCGAGTGGTTGTGAGATGATCTCCGGATGCGTCGGTTGTTCATAGACGATGGCCAAATCGGCTTCACGGTCGGCAACATCATCCTGAGCGATGCCTATTTCCAAATCGATCTGAATGTTGGGCAAACGACCCTGAAAGGCAGGCAATTGCCGGGCGATCCAATACGCGCCGAGTCCGTCGCTGGCTTTGATTTTTATCGCCCCGGAAACCGTATCATCTGACTCTGCGACTTGGTGACCAACCGTTTCGACCAAGCCTTGCATCTGATCGGCCAAGTCGAGCAAGCGCTTACCTGCCGCCGTCAGATCGACACCCCGCTTTGACCTTTGGAAAAGTTTGGTGCCAAGCTCACGCTCTAAATCATTGATACGGCGGCTAATGGTTGGTGTGGACTCTCCGAGCGTTCGGGCGGCCGACGTCATGCTCTTCGCTTCGGCGACGAGGCGGAACACGCGCAAACGGTCCCAATTGAAACGCTCAGACAACAATACTCCACCCTCCCTTGTCTTATTTATTAAAACAAAGTTTCGCGCACAGTTTCCATATAATCCAGTCTCAAACTGCATTTAAGCGAAAATAAGTTACATCGAACAATTCTCTTAAACTTTTTGATACGCCTATCTGCGTATTAGGGGCGCAAGAAAAAAAGAGGGTGTGATGCGAAAACGGGTGCGCGAACCAGATAAGCTGGACCGTATATTGGCAATAATGAAACTGCTTCAGAGCCATCTCGAAGAGTCGAACTTCGAGATCACTGAATTTGAAGAAGTCGAAATATTTCTAGAATTGGCGCTCGCTGCAGGAGAACGCCATAAGCAGCCGGATTCGGCTAGCGATGATGTCGTCAGCTAATCCCCGGGCTTAGCCGGCAGATTTGCCCAATCCAATTTTCTTAGCAAAATCCGAGCGCCGACGGGCATATTCTGGAGCGACCATCGGATAATCAGCCGGCAGACCCCACCGCTTGCGATACTCTTCCGGGGTGAGATTGTATCGTGTGCGCAGATAGCGCTTCAGCATTTTCAGCTTTGCCCCATCTTCCAAGCAGATGATGTAATGATCCGTCACCGATTTTTTGATTGGAACGGCGGGTTCAGGTCTTTCGGCCTCGCCGCCCTCAAGTGCAAGTTCACCAAGTTTTTGGTGAACCGTGGTCAAGAGGCTGGGCAAGTCAGCAGCACTAATCGCATTATTGCTGACATAAGCTGCCACGATATCAGCTGCCTGCGTGAGCAAGTCTAGCTTCGAAATATTTTCATTGGTTTCCGCACTCATGATTTACGGCTTGTAGTCAAACCCATGTTTTGTCTAATATTTTACTGCTATTGATAGCTGAATTTCAGTTTTTTTGTAACACTAAACATCTGTGTTTCATCTGAATATATAGTAATACTGAATCTTATGTATTTCAACCCAGCATTGATATTCCGTATGTCCGTTGATTCGCGATTATTCGTCGTTTTTGGTCCAATCGGCGGGGCGTTTCTCTAAAAACGCGGCAATGGCTTCTTTATACTCGGGCTTTTTGACCATTTGATTGAGTAAGTCATTCGCCTCTCGCACAGCGGCGCCAATATCGCGGTGAAAGTCGAGATAGGTTTGACGTTTCGATTGATAGGCTGACTCAGGAGACACGCGGACAATCAAATCGCGGGCATAAGCCCGCGTCTCCGCCATCAAGTCTTCCGAAGAGACCAAACGATGCACGAGTCCGATAGCATGGGCTTCATCGGTCAAGAATTTGCGACTGGAGATCAATAGCTCCATCGCTCGGGATCCACCGATCAATCTCGGCAGCAACCAGGACAGTCCATATTCGGCGGGTAAGTTGAGGGGGCCGTGGGCGGTCGTCAATTTAGCGCCTGGCACCGCAAACCGAATATCGGCGTAGCAGGCGAGGACGAGCCCGACCCCTGCCGCCGCGCCATTTATCGCGGCGATGACGGGTTTCTTGAGGGCAAAATGGTAAGAAAAATCCTCTCGAAACGGTGCAAAATCTGTCTCGCCTGGCATAACCAAATCTGGCGCCGTACCGGGATCATAGGACCCAGACTTGGAGTGACCGTCCAAAGCTTGTGAATCGCCGCCGACACAAAACCGATCTCCAGACCCAGTGACCAGAATGATCCGAACACTCGGATCACGATCAGCCTGTTCCAACAAATAGCGGTACTCAGTATGCATCCGTCCGGTCCACGCATTGCCGCGATGAGGCCGGTTTAGTTGGATCGTCGCAATTCGATCCGAGACGTCAAACGAGGTTGCTTTTAAGTCCATTTCGGTCGCGTCGATGCTCTAAGTGAAGGTTAGGCCTTCAAATGTGCCTGAGTCTCGCCAGGCCGCAATGTGTGCGAAAAAGGCCCGGGCGCCAGCAGGATGGCCGAGGCCGTGACGGTTCTTCTCTGTCACCCCTTCACCTTCATTATTGTAATAGCCTGGCGTGCATTCAGTATTGCCAATCATCATGCCTGCGCCGCTCAGGACCAGTTCGACCCACGCATCTTGCGCCGCTTGGGTCGGTTCAACCGTTTGAGCATTGGTGGCTTCTGCGTGCGCGACGACAGTGCTGATTGTATTGGCGTGATCGACAATATTGTGCGGCACGTTTGAGATCAGCAGTGCGGCTTGATTGGGTTGCACGATGAAAGCGTTCGGGAAACCATGCACATGCAGGCCATGCAGCGTGCGCATACCGTCTTCCCACGCTTTGGAGAGCGCCACGCCCTCTTTGCCGACGGGATCAAACCCGGCACGTTTGGTATAGTCTGACCCCACTTCGAATCCTGATGCATAGATGATGCAATCGACTTCATACTCCTTGCCATTGGCGATGAGACCGTTTTCCGTGATGCGTTCTACGCC
>JABSQA010000226.1 GCA_013213825.1 Henriciella sp. | reverse complement strand
CACGGCTGAGCGCGAGAAATATGCAGAAATGAAAACCGCTTCGGTTGAAGAACGCCGCGAGGCGTTCAAACGTGAACGTGCCACGAGGCAATCACGGCCTCGACGAAAACGGGGACGAGGCCAAGAACCAAGCATCTAAAGTTGATCGAAGAGACAGCCTTGTCTGCTTTTCTCCTCATACTCAATCCAAGCTTTTGTTCGGGCACGTTCGTTGAGCCAAAATATCACGGTGTCTTCCACGGTGCGTCCTGTTTCCTCAATGCTACCAATGGGGTGAAAGTGGGAAAGGTACCCAGTGTCGGTGATCGGCAGTGGCGCTCGTGGCGGCTCAATGCTCTCGATTTCTAGGTGAGCGATCACGTTCCATTTTGATGGCTGGTAAACGGCCTTTATGGTTATGTTTCTCCAAGTGAGAGTGTAGGTTTCAATGCACATATTCGTCTCCCTTTAGGTATGGGTTTCAACTTTGAAACCCTGCCTCGTGGCGAACAGCGGGTGTGCAAGCGGAGGAACGAATCGACGGCGGGCGCAGGAAGCTTCAGCTTCTGAGCCTCGGGAGACCGTCTATTCTTTTCGAAGTGCGCTGAGGGCAGAGCCCTAAGTGCGCAAGGGATCGAAGCCGAATGGCCAAGACTGCGTGCAGGCTTGGTTAACGAGAGCCCGTTCCGAACGGATGCGCTAATTAAGTTTTCCGTCTACAGGAGAATCCCATATACCTTATGTGAAGGATTTCACGGGAAACACTCCGAAGAAGAAAATTCTGTAATGCACACAGCAAATCGTGATAAGTTTATCTATGGCTAAGGCGGATCAAATAAAGGCTTTGATATCTTCTCATCTTAAAAGAGATGACGAAAGATTTCTGACTGTTGCTCTACAATTGGCGGCATCCGAAGCTAAGCGTGGACATACTAATCTTGCGCATCAGATTAGGGAGCTGATCGACAGCCAAGAGAGACAAACGGTCAAGGTCGTATCCATAAGCAGCGATCTTGCGGATTTGGTTCAAGAAGGTCAAATCGCTGATGACATCGCCTCGCTGGTTGTGAGTGATAGGCTGCGCGAGAAGATTTCGCGGATCGTCAGAGAGTATCATCAAGCGGAGAAACTGGCTAAGCACGGCCTTGGAAACCGCAGGAAAATCCTTCTATCGGGTCCGCCCGGTACCGGCAAAACGATGACAGCGTCTGTTCTGGCGGCTCAATTAGGGCTGCCTCTATACACTGTCCAACTCGACCGTCTCATCACCAAGTATCTCGGCGAAACTGGTGCGAAGCTTCGACAGATTTTTGCAATGATACGCAAGCGCAATGGTGTTTATCTCTTCGATGAGTTCGACGCTATTGGTGCCCAGCGTGGAATGGAAAACGAAGTTGGTGAAATGCGACGCGTCCTCAACGCTCTGCTTCAGTTCATTGAGGCAGACGAGTCTAGAAGTCTCATAGTAGCGGCAACGAATAATCTTCACTCGTTGGACAATGCACTGTTTCGGCGCTTCGACGACGTTCTTCACTATGCCAAACCTAGCGCCGAAGAGATTGAGTCTTTGATGAAAAATCGGCTTGGTGCGTTTAGAGGCAAATTTGCGATCTCAAAGGTCGCTGGGCAGGCATCAGGTTTGAGTCACGCGGAAATCACTCAAGCGTGCGATGACGCCATTAAAGACGCCATCCTATCGGATCGGAAGACGGTAACGCAGAAGCGCCTTTTAGAGATGATCACGGACCGAAAAACTGCCTACGGCAACAACCATTCGCAGTAAGTTATGGCAGATATTGATTTCCCACATTTATTCCTGCCGGAAGATCCCACTTCGTATCAGTATGTGAACCCACAAGGCGGTGGCGGCGATTTTTCGCTCCCGCCGCGTCCATCTCGCCGAAACCACGCAGAGAAAGTGATAAATGCTCTGAAAGCAGTGTGGGCTGAATCAGAAGCATTGGGGCAGGAGCGCAAAGCGGTTGCTCTTCCGACGCGGACGGGCACCTATGTAGAATTTGAAAGTGCACCTGAATTTGACCTGAAGTTTAAAAGTCTAGAAGCGCGACGATCGGGTATCCGCCTGTTGAATGTAAGAGACGAAGAACGTGAGGATGGTCGTGTAGTCAACAAAGCCACACTTTATGTCCCCAAAGGGAAGGAACACCTTCTGGTGAAGAAGGTGGAGCGATATCGGGATGAAGACACGCCGAAAAACCAACCAAAGAACAGAGATTTAGTCGAGAGTATCGAAAATTTGCGATCTGCGATTTTGCAGTCATTTTGGTTCGACCCCGTTGCGTTTCTTCCACCCGATAATGAAGCCGTTTGGTGCGAAATCTGGTTGCGCACCGATGGCAACGATGCCGAGGTTTTCGCGTCGTTCCAAGAACTTTGCGGTGTGTGCAAGATACCTGTGCGTGAAGGTTTTTTGGCATTTCCTGAACGGCTTGTGGCTCTCGCGCAGGCTTCGGCGAACAATCTCATGGAGGTCTTGAACTCGTTTGACCACATTGCCGAGTTTCGAAGAGCGAAAGAGACAGCGGATTTCTGGGTGGAGATGGAAAATGCAGACCAACTAGAGTGGGCAGACAATCTTTCGGGAAGGCTGTGTGTAACAG
>JABSQA010000225.1 GCA_013213825.1 Henriciella sp. | reverse complement strand
CCCCGCCGACAAACTGAACCGGGAAGATGCGCACGCAGCCAAAGTCGAGCAGATTGAGACCCTCTCCCTCACGGGTCACTTGATAATTCCCAAGATGCGGATCGCCATGGATCACGGCGGCTTGGGGGAAGGGCTGCCACCATGTCCAATAGAGATGTTTGGCGATTTTATTGCGCAGCTCCTGCGGCGCGTCTTCATACGCGTTTAGACGTTCCCCGCTCAGCCAGGTCATGGTGAGCAAACGGTCCGTACTCAAGTCGGGAACAAGATCAGGCACTTGGACATAGTCCGCATCCCTCAATAACTGTCGGCGTGTCGCTATATATGCCGTTAGAGCGCCATATGTTTGGCCTCTCGCGCTTAATCGAGCTCTTCGCGCAGACGATCGGTGATCTCTTCGACCACTTCTGTCGGATCGACCGATCCATCTAGCCGTTTAAACATGCCGAGCAGCAGTTTCAGCTGCCCCACATCGCTCTCGACGGCGGAGGCCATGTCCGGATATTGCAGTTTACAGGCGACATCCCGGCCATCATGAAGTGTCGCCCGGTGCACTTGGCCGAGACTCGCAGCGTGGGCGGCCTCTTTGCCGAATTCCGCAAATTTGCTCTGCCAATCAGCGCCAAGCTCAGACCGCATACGCCGCCGCACAAACGGCCATCCCATCGCTGGGGCTTGGGCTTGCAGCTGGCTCAATTGCTCGGAATATTCCTCGGGCAGGATGTCCGGGACGGTCGAAACCATTTGGGCGACCTTCATGAGCGGGCCTTTCGACTTGCCAAGCGCCGCCGCCAAAGCTTTGGCGATCCGCTCATCGCCTTTCTCGCCGCCAAACATCGCATTGGCCGCAAAAGTGATCCCAGCGCCGGACAGGTTGGTCCCGACTTTCACCGTCCGCCCAAGGCGCGCCGAAAGCCGGTTCCGTTCGGGGTCTTTTTCAAAGTCTTGCGTATCGCTCATGGCCGCTTTCGATCCTGTTTCAACAGATATAGGGCCAAAAGCGCAGCGGCGAAGAGGAGAAGGAGTCGCGGGGGGCAAAGAACATGTCTATATTCCCCGCATGACGGGACCGAATCGCAAGCTTACCATCTCGGAAATGGCCGCCGCGAAAGCACCGGTGGCTAAGATCGACGCGGATTATCTGGACGGGTTGAATCCGGAACAGAAAGAAGCGGTGTTGACCACGGAAGGGCCGCTCTTGGTTTTGGCGGGGGCCGGCACCGGGAAAACGCGCGTGCTGACGACGCGCCTGGCGCACATTATTGCCTCCGGCCTCGCCTATCCGAGTCAGACGCTGACCGTCACCTTTACCAATAAGGCGGCGCGCGAAATGCGGGAACGCGCCTTGAAGCTGACGGGTGAGGCGGGGGAAGGCTTGCGCTGGCTTGGCACGTTCCACTCGATCTCGGCGCAAATCCTACGCCGCCACGCTGAGCTGGTCGGCCTAAAATCCTCGTTCACGATTATCGACACCGATGACCAGATTCGACTGTGCAAGCAGATAATAGAAGCTGAGAATATTGATCCGAAACGCTGGACCCCGCGCTATCTCGCCGGCCTGATCGATGGTTGGAAGAACCGCGCCTTATTGCCGGACAAAGTGCCAAGCGATGAGGCCTATCAGTTCGCGGACGGCAAAGGCATTGATTGCTACGCGACGTATCAGAACCGGCTAAAGGTGCTGAATGCCTGCGATTTTGGCGACCTTCTGATCCACAATATCACCCTGTTCCAAAACAATCCGGACTTGCTCGCCGATTTCCATCGCAAGTTCAAATACATCCTGGTCGACGAGTATCAGGATACCAATGTCGCCCAGTATCTCTGGCTACGGCTGCTCGCCCAAGGCAATTCGAACATTTGCTGCGTCGGCGACGATGACCAGTCCATCTATGGCTGGCGCGGGGCTGAGGTGGACAATATTCTGCGCTTTGAAAAAGATTTCCCAGGCGCGAAAGTGATCCGGCTGGAGCGCAATTATCGTTCGACTGAACCGATCCTGGCCGCGGCCTCTGCGGTGATTTCACACAATAAGGGTCGGCTCGGCAAAACGCTGTTTGTCGGCGGCGATTGGGCGGGCGATCCTGACGCCAAGAAAGTGCAAGTGCGCGGGCTTTGGGATGGCGAAGCCGAAGCGCGCATGATTTGCGATGAGATTGAGGCCTGGACCGCAAAAGGCGGCAAAAACCGCTATGAGGATTGCGCCATCCTGGTCCGCGCGTCGTGGCAAATGCGATTGTTTGAAGAGCGGCTGATCATTCTCGGCATTCCCTATCGCGTGATTGGTGGCCCACGCTTTTTTGAACGTGCCGAAATCCGCGATGCCATGGCCTATTTGCGCCTTATCCGGTCGACCGATGACGACCTGGCCTTTGAGCGCGTGGTCAATCAACCGAAGCGCGGCGTCGGCAATACGACCGTGCAAAAGCTGCAACGCTATGCCCGCGATGATGGCCGTAGCCTGTTCACGCTGACGCCGATGGTTTTGCAGACCGATGAGATTAAGGGCCCAGGCAAGCGCGGGCTGACCACTTTCATCGATCAGATCAATCTTTGGCGCGATCGCCACAATAATGGCATGAGCCACACCGACTTGGCTCAGACCATCCTGGATGAGTCCGGCTATACGGAGATGTTACAGAAGGATCGCAGCCCACAAGCACAGCCCCGGCTCGACAATCTCAAAGAGCTGATCAATGCGATGGGTGAGTTTGAGAATCTGACCGGGTTCCTGGAACATGTGGAGCTGGTCATGGATGCGGGTGGCGGCTCGAATGGCGATGAGGTCCAATTCCTGACTTTGCATGGTGCTAAGGGCTTGGAATGGCCGCTCGTCTTCTTGCCGGGTTGGGAGGAGGAAGTGTTTCCATCTCGCCGCAGCCTAGACGAAAGTGGCATGAAAGGCCTCGAAGAAGAGCGCCGTCTGGCCTATGTCGG
>JABSQA010000224.1 GCA_013213825.1 Henriciella sp. | reverse complement strand
AGGCTTCTTGTCCACGATGCTGGAGCGCGTGCAATCCAAGTGCGACTAAGAGAGAAGCTTGGGGGTGGCCGAACACGCCAACAACGCCGCATTCCTCGCGAGGCTTGTCGTCATCATGGTCAAAGAGCATTCGACTAACCCTCACGGTCTGTTCGTGCGCGGATTATTCTGACGAGGTCCTCACGTCAAGCTCGGATGTCTGCGACGTGCGTTCAGCGAGCTCCGGCGCCCGGGCGCTGAGATAGTTCGCCCCCGCCGAGATGATCGGGTAAGTCCTTGCTTGCGTTACAAATTCTGGGATTTGATCGCGGTCCATTGCGAGATTTAACAAGTAGACAAAGAAAATGAGCACGACGCCGCCGCGCGCAAATCCGAACAGGCCGCCAGCGACCCGGTCGAGGAGGCCGATTCCATCAACCCCCTGAATGGTACGGGACAAGTTTGCGCCGAACCAGGCGACGGCAACATAGACTAGGAGAAAGACGACGACGAAAATAATCGCATCCGGCATCCAATTGGGGGAGTTCGCTGGGAGCAAATTGTCGAGTTGAACGACGAAATATTTACGGGCGAAGAAGGCCGCGGCGATGGCCGCGATAAACGCGCCCAGGGTCGCAAGTTCACGCATGAAACCTCGCGCCAAAGCCATCAGTGTCGAAACGATCACGATGACGATCGCGACGGCATCAAAGGCTGTAAGGGCTTCCATCATGCGGCAGCTTCCGGTGCGATCAACTCTACCAAATCAGATAGGCGCTTGATCGGGCTAATCGTCAAGCCTTCTATCGCCGTTGGACTGCCATCTGGCACAAAAGCCTGCTCGAATCCGAGGCGTGCGGCCTCTTTAAGGCGCTGCTCCATGCGCGCGACGGGGCGAATGGCGCCGGACAAAGCGACCTCTCCAAAAAAGATTGCTTTTTGCGGGCCGGTTTGATTGGCGGCTGAGGTGAGTAGAGCTGCAGCGGCGGCCAGATCGCCCGCGGGCTCCGCGATGCGATAACCGCCCGCGACCGAGAGATACACATCTCGCCCACCCAGAGAAACGCCGCATCGCGCCTCTAAGACTGCGAGTAACATAGCCAGCCGATTATTATCCCAGCCAACAATCGAACGCCGCGGCGTACCGTAAGCGCTTGGTGCAACTAGAGCTTGAACCTCGGCCAATACTGGTCGCGATCCTTCCATGGCCGCGAACACGGCAGCGCCGCCACCTTCATCCGCTTCCGTTGAAAGGAAAAGCGCCGAAGGCTCGCGCGCGGGCGCGAGACCATATTGGTGCATTTCAAAAATGCCGATCTCATCGGTCGGGCCAAAGCGGTTTTTCACGGCGCGCAAGATTCGGAATTGGTGTCCGCGTTCGCCTTCAAAATAGAATACCGTGTCGACCATGTGTTCGACCACGCGAGGGCCAGCGATCTGACCTTCCTTGGTGACGTGGCCGACCAAGATCAGCGCGGCGCCTGACTTTTTCGCCCAGCGAGTCAATTCCTGGCCGCAGGCACGAACTTGGCTGACAGACCCAGGCGCGGCTTCAAGACTGTCCGACCACATGGTCTGAATGGAATCGATGACGACAAAGTCTGGCTTGGCAGATTTCAGGGCCGACAAAACTTTGCGGAGATCGGTTTCGGTCGCCAGCTGAACTGGGCTATCGGCCACTTTCAACCGTCGCGCGCGGTCTTGGATTTGCGCTGTGGCTTCTTCGCCTGAGACATAAACAGCTTTTTGGCCGTTGCGCGCCAAACGAGCCGCGACTTGCAGCAACAGGGTCGATTTACCGATACCTGGATCACCGCCAATCAGCGTCGCGCTGGATGGAACGATGCCGCCGCCGAAAACGCGATCGAGCTCGTCGACTCCAAGAATGATGCGCTCTGGCGGGGCGTCATTGCCATCCAGCGCGGTAAACTTGGCCTTGTTGCTTTGCTTGGTGCCGGCTTTTGCGGCCTTTAAACCTCCGGGCGGGCCTGATGAGGCTTCTTCAGTGAGCGTGTTCCATTCCCCACAAGCATCACAGCGCCCAGACCATTTTGAATGGACCGCGCCGCAAGACTGACAAATAAAGTGTGATTTCGCCATTTGGTCTGACTAACCGGGTCTGCGGTTTGGGGGAAGGGGGAGATGTTTCATATGTGTTACAAATGTAGTAACAAAAAATTCATATTGTTTTTCGATAAAAGTATGCTAGGAGTGATTCAGGGAGAGACAACAACACAAACCTCAACAGGAGGAAAAAAATGACTCTCCCCAAAACGACCACAGCAATTCTTGGATCTATTGCCGCCCTGGCCATTCTGCCAGCTTCTGCTGGATCCACAGACGACTCCACCGTCAGAACCATCAATGTTTCAATCTCAGGATATGACCTGACCGACCCCGCAGATGCGAAAACGGTCCTGAGCAAAATTCAGCGCGCCGCTAAGCGCGTGTGCCGCAATTCGCAGGCCCGCCAGACCTTGCAGGAACGTGCTGAAGAGTTTGCTTGCCGGACCAGCGCGATCAGTGAAGCCGTGAACAATCTCGACTTTCCAGAACTCAACGCTGCGCTGGAAGAGACCAACGCCGCGTCTTGATAAATAAGCTCGAGAATTGAGAGGGCGCGGCATTTATTTGTCGCGCCCTCTCGCTTTTCTCGCGTGTCTATCGCACTCTGCAGAGAGACGGAGGACATATTCGATGAAAATGCCGGAACAGGGACGCCCTTGGGCAGACATCAAAACCGAGATGGATGCGCGCGGCGCCAATGATGCCAAATGGCGAGACGGGCGGACAGCGGTTTATGTTTTCAATGCCGGCGAAGACATCGCGGCGATTCAGAAAGAAGCGTATGCAGCCTTTATGTCTGAGAATGGCCTCGGACCCTTAGCTTTCCCATCCTTGGCGCAGATGGAGAAGGACGTCATCTCAATGGGGCTCGGCCTGTTGTACGGACCAGACGGTAGCACCGGGGCGATGACATCCGGGGGAACAGATTCGATTACGATGGCGATGAAAACCG
>JABSQA010000223.1 GCA_013213825.1 Henriciella sp. | reverse complement strand
CGCGACAGAAAAGATCCGAGGCTCAAAGATGGAAACGACCAAATTGTTCCTCTTACCGACCTAGCGGACTACGATGCGATGGCCCTGATCGAAGAACAAAAAGCCATAGCCTTTTCCGAAAAGGGTCGAATATTCCCCTATAATGGACGGTCGGTTGGAACCGCATTTCGTCGCGCATGCAAAGCGTGCGAAATTGAGGATCTGGTTTTCCATGATCTAAGGCACGAAGGCACCAGTAGATTTTTCGAAGCGGGCCTCATAACCGGGCATAAAGACTGGAAGATGCTCCGTAGATATACGCATCTTTCGCCAGATATGGTTTTCACAAAGCGCGCAATTTAGCACTAAATCGCACAACAGATTCTACCAATATGAGTAGAGTGTACGCACACTGTCTTTGGCGGCGCGAGCGCCTATTTGGGTATATTGTGAATTCGCGCAAAAGGCGAATTTCCTTAAGCAGGATAATGGTCGGGACTGGTCGGATTGGGGACGGACGCGGGTGTGGCGCGCAGGGCAAGATAAAAGGGCCTTGCACCATGGCTCCCGAAACATCCCGTTCTCTCTATGGATTCGCTTGCACCATGGAAAAGACGCTTGCACCAATGGAATTGAGGACTGCCCGTCCCGACGGGCATGTTAGCTTGCACCAACTCCCAGAAGTTCCCGATTGATCACTGATTGCCGCGCGCAATAGGCGGGTCGGCGCCTAGATGTCACAATTGAATCTTTGCCGTTGAAGCGGTTCCGGCACGCTTTAGGTGCATGGGGTGTGAAAACCTCATGAATCGATAATTCCCTAATATGGGAAGTATCTGCTTCAATTATTGAACCTGGATGGAGCTTGAGCCGATAGCCCGATTAGAGAAGGAGACATAACCTAACATCCACTATGTGCGTCACACCAGAAGAGACAAAAGACATTTCGCAATGCTGGAAAAGCGTGAAAGCCGGACTAGCTCATGGTGATGGCTTTTTGGAAAGCAGGACGCGAGGCTATGCGCTCAACGTATGCCTTCAGGTTTGTCATCTCGTCGTTCACAGAGCCAATCCGATTAGACATGAAACAGGCGTGACCGAGCATGATGTCTGCTCCGGAGAAGTCGCCGATCAAATAATCGCGTCCCTCAAGGGCCTCGTTGACCGGCGCAAGCGCTTTGCTGAGCAGTCTTTGCGCTTGCCCGAGCACATTTGCATCGCGGCGATCCTCCGGCAGAAGCAGTGTGTGGACAACCACCGTGTTCACGGGCGGCATGACCATGCCTTCGCAATAGTGAAACCACTGAAGATATTCTGGAAACCTAGAATCATCTACGGCTGGCTTCAGGCCGCCATTCTTGTGGCGTTCCAGGATGTATTCGACAATTGCGCCAGATTCGAAAATTGAAACATCTCCGTCTTCCAACACAGGCACCCGCCCGAGTGGGTGGCGTTCGCGATGTTCATCGGATTTCAGATCTTTCGGATGGAAGGACATCTTATTGATCTCATAGGGTAGCCCAAGCTCTTCGAGCAGCCAGACAATGCGTCCGGCGCGGGAGTTAGGGGCAAAGTGGAGTTTCAGCATGATCGGTCTCTTTTTTGGTCTTGCTTGGAAGGGTCGGTGTTCGGCTAGGATTTCTTCAATCCCGTCGCAACCAGATCGGGGACGACCATGCCATTTCGGTAATTGTGGGCGGAACATTATCGGGTGGATCCCGGCCTATGCGGAGACTGTCATAAGTAGACCAGCGGCAAGTCGGATTTTGAATAACGCGTGCATAGTAGAAGGCATTCTGGCTGGAATGGTAGTCTGGATCAGTCCACAGTGTTTTCAGTTCCGCAGCTCCGCGGTCCTCGTCAAATTCGCAATTGCTTAGGTCGACTGATGCGGCGGCTGCAACGCATCGCTTCGCTTCAGGGTCAATCGCACGCCCTTCACTGCAGGCAACATCGTGCACCACTTCAAACGTTTCGCCGTCCTCGGTCCAGCCTTTAATGATTTGTATTCGATCTAATGGTGCGCTCAGCGGATCTTGCATCGCCCAGATCAGGAACTTTGGTGCTCCGCGGGACACGCCTTCCAGCTCACCTCCCATCGTCGCGCCATCGCGGTAAGCTGTTTCTAAGACATCGGGGCGATCAGCCATACCGTCTTCGAAATCGAAGCTGGCAAAAAACCGTAGCCGAATCCGCGTGCCGCTGGTGGCGTAAACTTCTTTGCGCTGCATTGCATCGAACAGCGCGTCTCGAGTGTTTTGCGGTGCCCAGATCGCCGCGAGCCCGCCCGGATTGTTCATAAGATTCGGATAGCTACCGTCGGGTCCGGGGCTGAGGCGCCGTTTGGCCGATGCGCTGCCGACCCCTGCTGGCCCCCGATAGTCCCACTCCTCGGTATCTCCAGGATTGGAATTATGTGTGTCGGTTGCTCCGATCAATCCGAAATTGAGTGGATTGATGCCGATTGTATCTTCTAGCTCCAAGCCAATTTTCAAGCCATCGCGGGCCATGGATGTTGGAGTAATGCAACCGACTGTTTGTCCTTCTTCACAGCGCGGCAGATACTGCTCAAAATTGCACTCCTCATCGGTTGTGCTGAAACCGATGCTGCATTCTGAATTCCCTTTGATCTGATACATTTCGACCAGAGGCTCGACGCTTCCTCGCACCCTCCAATCAGCCTCGGTATAAGCATCGCCATCAATCGTGTGGTTTGCAAACGCGAGGCCCCACGTTTTGTTCGGATTGTGAGGTATCGTAAGAAACTCACAAGGGCTTTGGCACCCGGCATTTAACTTTTCCCACAGATCGATTTCGCTCGGCGCATCATATGCAGACACTGCGCTGACAGGCACGTTGTTGCCTCGAAAGATGACGTTACGATGAATTTTTCCTCGCCCCGGCAAGGGTGGAGAATACTCGTAGGCAGCAAATGTGGTGAAGCGGCCTGGATCATTATGCGCGTCAGCGGCAGCTACAATCTCCGCCCACGTTTCCTGCGCGAAGAGAATTGCTTTTTCGTCTTCCTGCGCGCTTGTCTCGACCGGCTGCGCTGGCGGGCGCTGCTCACCGGCTGCACGCAG
>JABSQA010000222.1 GCA_013213825.1 Henriciella sp. | reverse complement strand
AACTCACATAGGTCCCCGTCGACACGCCACCTTTGCGGCCGAAAAAGCCATGCTTGATCCCCGGCAAAGCCGACAATTGATGTCCAAGAGCATGGGGAGGCGCAGTCATAAGGCGCACCTAATCCCGCTTGATTGCTGAGCGCAAGTCCTAACGTGGCGCACGCTTGGCGAGGATCCGTTGCAAGGTCCGTCTGTGCATATTCAGCCGTCGCGCCGTTTCAGAAACATTATGCCCGCACAGTTCGTAGACCCGCTGAATATGTTCCCAACGGACTCGGTCTGCAGACATGGGATTCTCTGGCGGCTCCGGCAGGCCATCGCCGGAATTAACCAGCGCCCGAACGATGTCTTCGACATCCGCGGGTTTGGCGAGATAATCGACTGCGCCAGCTTTCACCGCCGCGACGGCTGTGGCGATGGCGCCATAGCCCGTGAGGATAACCGCGCGCGCTTCTGGCCGATATCGGTGCAGGACTTCGACCACGTCCAAGCCAGATCCATCTTCTAACCGCAAGTCTAGCACCGCGAAGGCAGGCGGGTTCAAACGCGCAATATCTCGGGCTTCAGAGACTTTCGACGTCGCTGAGACCAAGAAACCGCGTTGGGTCAATGCCCGCGCCAGGCGTTGAAGAAATGGGCCGTCATCGTCAAGAACCAAACAGGTGCGATCCTCAACGTCTTTAAGGCTTTCATGCAGTTTTACTGTGACTGGAGATTCCATTTGTTGCTCCTTCAGCCCCTAATTTAGGTTATTTTCCGTATTGTCCAAAGGCTGTAACTCAGTTCTAGGCCACACTGCCTGCACAATGGCGCCGCGACGAGGTGCCGCGCGGTTGCGTGTCGCAATCCGACCGCCTGTGCGTTCGATCAGTGTTTTGGCGATAAAAAAGCCTAATCCCATGTCGCCGCCGCCTAAATGTGCCTCTCCGCGTTGTGAGACATATGGCTCTCCCAGTTTTGGCATGACCTCGGCCGCAAATCCTGGACCGTCATCGCGAATGGTGACGACAAATTGTTCCTCCGTCCAATTGGCAACCACACGCACTTCGGCATCAGCAAAGCTCACGGCGTTTTCGATAAAAGCGCCCAAGGCGTGCAGGATTTCAGGGCTTCGCCGGATGGTTGGCACTTTGGGTTCGCCGCCTTCCCCCGCTTCATATGTGACTCGCACGGCGACCCCGAGCCCTTTATGCGGCGCCGCCGCTTCTTCAACCAAAGCACTCATGGGCATCCGCGCGTGCACCATATCATTGGCTTCACGCGCCCGGCCCAGGCGCTGCAGGATATCGCGGCACCGTTCCGCCTGTTCTGCCAGCAGTGTGGCATCCTCGAGATGGGGACTGTCGTCTGGCAGCACGGCTTGTAGTTCTTTCGCCACCAAGTGAATGGTCGCCAGCGGCGTTCCGAGTTCATGTGCGGTCATCGCGGACATTGCGCCCAAAGCTGAAAGACGTTGCTCGCGCGACATCACCACGGCAGCCGCGTCCAGAGCGCGCACCATTTTGGCTTCGTCCTCATTCACCCGCTGCGCAGATAAAGCGAAAAACACGATCCCGATGCAGAGCGCTGCGAAATGCCCGCCCTCAAACAAGCGCGGAAACTCCAACACTTCACCTTCTCGCCAGGGCAGTTCGAAGGCGAAGAGCGGCATCAGCGCTGCTAATCCGATGGCGAGGAGGGAAATCAACGCCGTAAACCGGCCGCGCAAACTCGACGCCGCCACGGTCACAGGCGCGATCAAGAAGAGAAGGAACGGATTAGACAATCCGCCGGTCAGACTGATCAATAAACCAAGCTGCACGACGTCGAAGCCAATCTGTAATGCCGCTTCCCAACCTTTCAATAATTGCGGACCGACTGCGGCGAATGACAGAAACACATTGAGCCAGGCCGACGCTGCAATCACCGCCAAGCAAAGACCCAGCGGCAGATTGAACCCCAATCCAAAATACACGAAAAGCACCGCCAATGTCTGCCCAGCCACGGCGAGCCACCGCAACGTCATCAAAGTCGCGAGCCGGGTGCGCCCCATCGCGGCCCCAGCATTCGATGGGCCCTCGGGCAGTAGGCTGACTAAGGCCTCATCCATGCCGGCGCGGGTTGCGTTCAAGTCTTCCAAATCAGCCCTCCGAGTGCGGCGTCACGGCCCCTTATCATAATCCGTAGGTATGCCATATCGCAGGAATGAAAGTCTTACATGCAACGCTTATGGGAATTGCCGGTCTCGCGGTCGCAGCCTGCAGCCCGGCAGATACGGATGCGACAGCAGGAGGCGCCCAAGCTGGGTGCATGACACGCGCTTATGACACCATTGGCGGTCCAATAGATTTGGTGGCACATACGGGAGAGCGCGTCACGGAGGCGACGTTTAAAGGCGCGCCGACCCTGATCTATTTTGGCTTCACCTATTGCCCGGATATTTGCCCAGGCACGTTGGTGGCCGTGAACCGGGCTTATGACGCCTTGCCGGAGGATGTTTCACCACCGCAGACCCTATTGATCACGGTCGATCCAGAGCGCGACACGCCAGAGGCTTTGGCGGAATATGTCTCAACCGCTGCGTTTCCAGACAATCTCCTGGGTCTCACCGGCACGGCGGACGAGATTGCCGCCGCTGCTGACAGTTTCCTCGCCCAATATGAGCGCATTGAAACACCCGACAGCCTCGCTGAGTACACAGTGGATCATACGTCATTGCTGTATTTGATGGATGAGGATTGGCAGCTGAAAACCTTCTTCGCAGAAGCAGATGCGGATCCAAATTACATCGCCCAATGCCTCGCCCAACACTTAGGCTAAGCCGGCGCGCCAACTTTTACAGCTTCGACCCGAGTGCCGGCCAAAAAGGCTGCGAGAATAGCGGACGCTGCGGCCCCAGTTCTGACACCGAGTTTCGCGTATGCACGGCGCCGAAACGTATCGACCGTTGCGGAGGTGACGCCCATGCGCTCCGCGATCTGCTTCTTGGTTAATCCAGAGCTGATCCACATGAGGAGTTCGACTTCACGATTAGACAGTCCCAATTGCTCACGCGCTTCCCTGCACGTGAGATGGGAATAGCGCGAATAGCGGCCACCATTGAAAT